>CAYOHD010000043.1:0-6694 GCA_964403705.1 uncultured Bdellovibrionales bacterium
TTTCTTCGCGTCTCCTCGTGATATACTAGAGACACAGACAAAAATCAATACCAAAATACGTGTGTATGGAACATTTTTCTGGGGATATCTCGATTGTGATTGGCGGAGCAGCTGGGCAGGGTATTCAAACGGTTGAGGCTATGTTAGTTTCGGTGCTCAAAGCCGAAGGGTATCGTATTTTCGCGTGCAAAGAATACATGTCGCGGATTCGCGGCGGATCGAATTCA
Source organism: uncultured Bdellovibrionales bacterium (assembly GCA_964403705.1). Taxonomy (GTDB): domain Bacteria; phylum Patescibacteriota; class Minisyncoccia; order Moranbacterales; family UBA1568; genus JAGOSP01. Next base: position 228 of record CAYOHD010000043.1, read on the forward strand.
ACGGAGATTCGTATTGGAAGGCATGCGCCACAGGCTTTTGTGAAGCGCATTGATTTTCTCCTCGCACTGGATAAGGCTGTCATTCAACATCTTGCCGCACGTATTCATCAGCACACCATCATTCTTTGTGAGAAGGAAAAGATAGATCAAGAAGGACTGCATATTATTGATGTCCCTTTTACGCGGCTTGGAGCAGAGCTCGGGAATCCGGTGTTTGCTTCGACGGTAGCCGTGGGAGCCGTGCTTGGGATGCTTGGCGCACAGAGAGGGCCTTTTGAAGAGTATCTTCGAGCCCATTTTGCGCGGAAAGGAGAGGATGTCGTACAGAAGAATCTTGAGGCAGCTGCCCGTGGCATGGATCTTGGGAAACATATTGCTTTCATGGAAGGTTTTGAAGTGACACTGACGCAGGATACATCGGTGTGCGAAGAACTCTTGCTCGATGGGAATACCGCGCTTGGTCTCGGAGCGCTTGCGGCTGGATGTAATTTTATTTCTTCATACCCGATGTCACCAGGCACCGGTGTTCTGACGTTTTTGGCATCGAAGAGTCGAGAATTCGGCGTCGTGATTGATCAAGCGGAAGATGAAATCGCGGCTATCAATATGGCGATTGGTGCTTGGTACGCTGGGGCGCGAGCGCTCGTCACCACTTCAGGTGGGGGGTTTGCTTTGATGTGTGAGGCAGTGAGTCTTTCGGGCATGATTGAGACGCCAGTTGTGGTACACATTGGTCAGCGACCAGGGCCAGCGACTGGATTGCCAACCCGTACCGAACAGGCTGACTTGAATCTTGTGCTCTACGCTGGACATGGGGAATTTCCGCGTGCGATTTTTGCACCTGGGACACCCGAGCAGTCATTTCACGCGATGCAACAGGCATTTGATACTGCTGACCGATATCAGGTACCGGTGTTTGTGTTGTCTGACCAGTACTCACTGGATGCGCTCTCAACGGTTCCTCGGGAACAACTGGAACTTTTACCAGCTACCAATCACGTGGTGGAAACGAGCAGGGAGTATGAGCGCTACGCTTTGACTGAAGATGGCGTATCACCGCGTGGCGTGCCAGGTTATGGAGCGGGCTTGGTGGGAGTCGACAGCGATGAACATGATGAAGTAGCGCATATTACCGAAAGCGCGATGGTACGCGTGGCGATGCATGAGAAGCGACTTCGAAAATTGAAACTCCTCCAAGAAACTGCTTTGATGCCCGAGTCGATTGAGGCAGTGAAGGGAGCGAAGACGCTGATTGTGACTTGGGGATCGAATCGCGGAGTACTTGAAGAAGCCCTAGCTCATATTAAAGATCCCTCTGTCGCGGGGCTGCATTTTGCACAGGTCTATCCACTCAATCCAGCTGCCAAAAAATTGTTTGCTCGCAAGAAAATCGTGGTGATGGAGAATAATGCAACAGGGCAATTTGCCAATGTGCTGACTCAAGAGCTTGGGATTGAAGTATCAGAGCGGATTTTGAAATATGATGGTTCACCTTTTTCGGTAGAAGAAACAGTGAAGGAGATAAAAAAGATTTTCGATATTTGATTTGAAAATATGCCCATTGTTACCACACCTATAAAATCATTTACTGATTTGCGTGTCTGGCAGGAGAGTCACAAAATAGCTGTGCGGAAATCTAAAATCCAGATTCTAATGTAGAGTAAAGAGTATGATCGACAAAAAATTGTATGATATGCCACATGGGACTGATAATGCCTGGTGTCCAGCTTGTGGAAATTTTCCTATTCTCACCATCGTCAAGACAGCTCTTGCTGAGCTTGGCCGACCGCCAGAAGAGGTAGTGATGACTTCTGGAATCGGGCAGGCTGCCAAGACACCACACTATCTTCGTGTGAATTATTTTAATGGTCTGCACGGTCGTGCCTTAGCACCAGCCATCGCGGCAAAAATTGCCAATCCCAAAATGACTGTGATCGCGGAAAGTGGTGACGGGGACACCTATGGGGAAGGAGGAAATCATTTTCTTCACACGATTCGTCGGAATCCGGACATTACCAATATCGTCCACAACAACATGATTTATGGTCTTACTAAGGGCCAGGCTTCCCCAACTTCTGAGCAGGGATTGGTTACGCCACTGCAGCCGGGCGGTGTTATACTCGAACCATTTAATCCAATCGCGGTTGCCATTTCTTTGAAGGCCACTTTTGTGGCACGTGCCTATGCTGGCAATATTCCGCAGGCAGTCGAGATCGTGAAACAGGCCATTCTGCACCAAGGGTACGCGCTGGTCGATATTTTTCAGCCATGCGTCGTGTTTAATAAACAGAATACCTATCAGTGGTTCATGGAGCATACGTATTTGCTTGATGATACGCATGACGCGACTGATCAGGGGGCTGCTTGGAAAATTGCTATGGATCAGGAGCGATTGGCACTGGGTGTGATGTATCGCGAGATCGGGCGACCAACGTACGAGAGCCTTGTCCGAGAAGGGGACGATATGCTGCTCCATCGGACACGTGATGATGCCAAGGTTCGCGCCCTCGTTGATTCGTATAGGAAGAAATAGAGACATTAGTCCCAACCGAGTCGGATTTTTGTTTCCTCATTCATTTTGTCGGGTGTCCAGGGTGGATCGAAGACCAGATTTATTTTCACGTCTTCGATGCCATCGATTTCCATGAGGCGATTCTCGATATCTTTTTGAATGGAAGGAAAGAGCGGACAGCCAATCGTGGTGAGTGTCATGGTGATGGTAGCGATACCTTCTTTTGAGATGGAGGTTGAATAGACCAGACCGAGATCGTAAATAGAGACACCAAGTTCTGGATCAAGAACTTCTTTCAACTTCTCGATGAGTTCGGTGGTCAATTTTTTGGCTGATTTTTTCATAGCTGTATGGGATTTTTTTCAAAAACAAAAACCAGACAAAAGGAGGAAATGAAAAACACGTTTGGTCTTCCTGTTTCTTCTGGCACTGAAAGGTAAGGCCCGTATTTTGTCGTTTTGGCTGGTTTTGTGTTTTGCGAGAATTTTTTGAGAGGTCTATTCCGGGAAGACCTGCTTGCCGGTCGCATCCTTGAGAATGATAGCAGCCACCGGACAGGCGCGCGCGGCATTGAGCAGTGTTTCGGTATCATCTTCATCGGCGGTTGCCAGGACGGCTGCTTTGCCACTTTCATCAAGTGCAAATGTTTTCATCGCGATAGCGGTGCATGGAGCGGCTCCAATGCATACGTTTGAATCAACTTCGACTGTCCAGCCATTCGCGAGCTTCACTGGTCCGTAAGGACGGGCCTCGTCTTTCCATGCCATAGGTTATGAGCATTTATGGTTTAGAGTTTTAGTGAAAGTTTCAAGAGAAAGGAGCGCACATTTGAGGCGATTTGGAGAAAGCGTGACACCAAGCAGAGCAAGGAGTTCATCTTTTCCCATCCGCTTGGCTTCTTCGAGAGTTTTCCCGACGAGGGACTCAGCGAGGAGCGACGCAGAAGCCTGTGAAAGAGCGCAGCCTGATCCAAGAAACTTCACATCGACAATAATACCATTTTTGATAAGAAGCTGCATCTCGAGACGGTCTCCGCAGGTTGGATTGTGAGCGGAAGCCGCATGTGTTGGGTGGATAAGAGTCCCGTGATGACGCGGGTTTCGATAGTGATCTAGAATGAGGGCTTGATAAAGGGAAGACATGAGAGATTTTTGAATAGAGATTTTAGATTGACGAATGGAGAGTAGTTTTTGTGTCGAAGAGAGTCTGAGCGTTTTTGATTCCTATGATAAGTTTTTCGATATCTTCTTCTGTATTGTAGACTCCCAAACTGATACGGGCCGTAGCGGGAAGCTTGAGTTTCCGATGAAGGGGAGCGGCGCAGTGTTCACCGGCACGAATACAGATCTGTTGTTCGCCGAGAATATGCGCGAGATCGTGTGGATGAAGGGCATCTAGGGTGAAGGAAATTAGTCCACCACGCTTTTCGATATCGCTTGTGCCGAGAATATGAATCTGTTCGCCGAAATTTTCCTGAAGTTTGGTCATGGCGAAAGTGAGGAGATGCTTTTCATGAGCTCGGAGCGCTTCAAAACCGATATTTTCCAGAAAATCGAGAGCAGCACCCAGGCCGATGACACCAGAAATATTGGGCGTGCCAGCTTCAAAGCAAAAAGGGCTTGGTTTATACTCAGTCGGATTGGCGCAGGCATCGAGTACCATACCGCCACCAAAGAGTGTCGGAGAACATTGTTCCAGAAGAGCTGCCTTACCGAAGAGTACGCCTACGCCAGTTGGGCCATACATTTTGTGTCCCGAAAACGTGACGAGGTCGGCGTCCCAGGCAGTGACGTTGATGGGGAGATGGCCAACTATTTGGGCCGCGTCAACAATGATGATGACTGTTGGATGGGTGGCGCGTATGGCTTGTATGATATCGGCTACCGGATTGAGTGTGCCTAAGACATTGGAGAGGGCAGAAAGAGCCACTATCTTTGTCTGAGCATCGATGTGAGAAACGAGTTGCTCAATATTGAGTGAACCATCTTCTGTGAAAGATGCGAGGCGAAGATTGCTCTTCGTAGCGCGTGCCAGTTCAACCCAGGGGAGATAATTCGAATGATGTTCGAGTTCGGTTGTGAGAATATTATTTCCCGTCTCGAGCAGGGGTTTGAGGAGTGAAGCCGCGAGATTAAGTGAAGCTGTGGTTCCGGCCGTGAAAATAATTTCACATTCACTTGAGGCACCGATGAAATGGGCTACCTGTGAGCGGACGGCTTCGAAACGCGAGGTAGTCTCTTCAGCAAGTGGATAGAGTCCGCGTCCAACATTGGTGGAGAGTGTTTCTTCGTATGTTCGCTCCGCCTCGATGACCTGGCGCGGCTTGGGGCAGGTTGCGCTCGCGTCCAAATAGACCAGGCCTGGATGCCGGTCAAAAAGAGGAAATGCTTGCTTGAGAAGGGTGATGGTGGACATAACAAATATTCAGGGAGTGCTTTCTATTGAAAAGAGACTAAAAAAGTCCACATTACATACTGTACTTGTATACCACAGAGAAGTGTAATTGACAAGGGTCAGTTTACCTGATAGGGTAATGAATTATTATGCTCTTACGAGAGTATCATAGTCGTTTTATTCCTGAACGAGATCAGGAGGGGTTCTTTGGTGAAGAGAAGGAGAAGAGAAACATGCGAGAACTGACAGATGTAGAGCAACGAACTGCGTTGTTGGCGAGTTTTCTGACGGTGACAGATCGGTTACCTGCCGAGATAGTTGCTGCCTTGGCAAGTCACCCTGAATTGCTCACTAACCGGTTGCAGCAAGTGATGGATCCTCTTGGATCTGGAGGTTACACGGTGGTACAGGTGATTCGTCTGGATGGGCCGGAGCCTCTGGGCCATTACTTGGCTGATCTTTACGATGGGCCGGATCAATACGGCGCTCCCATTGTGGCAACGGCTGACATGCAAGATATGACGAATCAGCAATATGAGGTCGGCATCTTCGATTCCAGGGGGCTGTGTCATCATGGTCTCACGACAACCGAGGCTGGGGTGCGTGCTCTAGCAGCAAAGTTGGGGTGGGTCACTCCGAGTGTGGAAATAGGCATTCTCCTATCGATGGTTTTGGGTCCGCTTCAGCTGGAGCTGTTGGGATTGCAGAGCGTCGTGGTCATGCACGAGCCCATTGTATGCAGTTCGGGTGATGGTGATATGGTTCGCGCTCTACTTCAGCTGGAGCGAGCACAGGTGAATGAAGGTCTGGATCTGTATGCTCCGGACCAGAGTAGTCTGACGGCGTGGTGGTTACGCAAACCAGACCAGGCATTCCGATCAAAGATCGGATTTGCTTTTCTCATTCCCGTTGACACGCAACCTTCCGACGACGAGTCAATCTGAATGTTTTTCAGGGTTTTTTCCCCAGGACTACCTCACGGTGGTTTCTGGGAATTTTTTTTGGCTTGGAGGGGTGATTCCACTGAGCGCGTGTATTTTGTCAAAGAGGTCGCGACTGAATCCCTGGGCGATGAGACTAATGGCAGCGGGTTCGGAGAAGCCACGGCTCTGAAGGAAGAAGAGCTGTTCCTTGTCAGGTGCGCTCATGGTAGCAGCGTGACCACAGCGGACGTCATCAGTGTTGATTTCGAGCGAGGGGAAAGAAGATGCCTTGACGTTCGGTGAGAGCAGCAGGTGACGCATTTCCTGATGTCCACTTGATTGGGATGCATTTTTGGCTATGGAGAGCGATCCTTTCCAATGGCAAATGGCCTGGTCGGAAAGAATGCTTCGTCCAGTGAAAGAAGAAACGGTTTGTGGCGCCAGGTGGACTTGGTGAATGGTGCTGTCGACCCGGGTGTCCTCATCGAGTTCGAACAGGGCGAAGATGTGTGCTTCCGCTCGGGGGCCGGTGAGTTCGAAGGAGATATTGCCGCCACGGTTATGAAGAAAAAACACCGTCTGCTCGTCGGCGGCGAGGCGGTAGGTCGTCTGTGTATCGTGCGTGATGTCGCGGAAGG
>CAYOHD010000044.1:0-6427 GCA_964403705.1 uncultured Bdellovibrionales bacterium
GTGTAATTAGTGGCGTAAAAAGTTGAAACCCCCTTTTACACCGGGTGCGATTGGGGGTTTGGGGTCAACGGGCTTACGGGCCCAAGACCAGAGCGCCGCGGCTAAAGCGACCGAGCGCCGGCGAACGCCGAGGAAACGGAAGCTCCGACGCCAGCCACAGTCGAACCAACCGAGGTCGAGCCAACGCTCGCCGTAGTCGTCCCACAGCGCGGGGACATCCCGGTTCAGGTCGACCGCGGCGACCGAGCCGAGACCGATGATTGGGTATTTCCTCTGCTCCTCGGGGTATTTCTCCCCGAGGGTGAGGATGTGACCGATCTGGCCGGCGTCGTAGCCGTCTTCCTTCATCAGCCGGAGGGCCTCTTCGGAAGAGATGTTGCGGTCGAAGTGGAAGATCTTCCACTCCCAGTCGCCGACCTGTTCGGCCGTCACCGGGAATCGCTTCTCGGTGAGATCGCTGTTGCGCAAGCCGTAGTTGCCGCGCGTAATGCGATCCTCGAAGGCGAGGTTGGGGTTTGACGGTCATGAACTGCTCGAAATTGATCTTGAGTTCCCCAGTAAGGATCTTGCGAACCTTGTCTTCGCCACCCACCAGCTTGACGAGGGCATTGGTCTCACCATGAGTGAGATTTTTTGATGCAAAATTGTTCATCGTATTCTCCTTGGGCTTCTTTGCCCGCTGGAATCATCCCCTCACCCGGAGACACTGGACTCTGGTAACTTTTTCACCACAGCTTTTGAGTTACTTGCTTTAAATAAGACAAAAGCTGCGGTGAATGGATTGTGAAGGTTCGACTTATTATTATACACCTTTTTGATTATAAAGTCAAACAGATGAGTGGCTGGCCAGGAGTGATGTATGATATTCTCAATATGGTTATTTGATCTCCAATTCAATGAGTCAGAAACATATGAAAACAATTCTGGTGGACGCGGTATATGCCTTTGTGGTTGAGACGGAGAATGGCTTTGCGATTTTTGAGCCGATGCGAGCTTTGCTTGATACATTGCCTCACCGGAAAATCATTCTCACGGGAGCAGATGACGAACAATTTAAGGTGTTTGGTCTGGGGAAAATGCCGTATGAGGTTTTCACCTTGAAACATCAGCCAGAAAAGACTGACCCCGCTTATTATGAAAAGATGCTCGAGCACTTTCATTTGGACAAAGCGGATGTGGTCTATTTTGAACACAATGCAGAAGCGGTGAAGAGCGCTCAATCGGTAGGTATCACGACTTATCATTATGATAATGAGAAAAAGGACCTCGGAGCGCTCCAGGATTTCCTGAAAACGAATCTGTAGAGAGGTGTTTTGGAAGATGACCTTTTTGTGATACACTCAAAGGGAGTTTTACTTAAAGAGAGATCTACTGCAAGCATATGGAGCAGCCGTATTTGAGTGTCGTGATTCCATCGTACAAAGAAGGGGAAAGAATCGGGAGAAATCTGCTGGAAATCGACAAATTTTTGAAAGGAAAATCCTTCACGTATGAGATTGTGGTTGTCGTGGATGGCTCACCGGATAATACCGCTGAAGTGGCGCAGAATTATAGTCTGCAGGTAGCCAATCTTCGGGTGGTGAATAATGCGGAGAATCACGGGAAGGGATATGTGGTCCGTCAGGGATTATTGGAAGCCAAGGGGAAGTACCGATTGTTTTTGGATGCGGATGGATCAACTTCTATTACTCATCTCGACACATTTCTCCCGCAGTTTGAAGAAGGATTTGATGTCGTGATTGGTTCGCGTGATATCGAGGGTTCTTTTATCCAGGTGCATCAGCAGCGATGGCGAGAAGTGTTTGGTGATATGGGGAATTGGGCGATTCGTATTGTACTCGGCTTATGGAGCTATCCTGATACGCAGTGTGGTTTTAAGATGCTTTCGGGTGAGGCGGCGGAAGCGGTGGCGAAGCGTATGGTGGTGGATCGTTTCGGATTTGATTATGAGCTTCTCATATTAGCAATCAAGCTTGGGTATAAGGTGAAACAGATGCCGGTACGCTGGATGAATGAGGAGGGATCAACCGTGAGCTTACTTGGTCCGAACGGATATATTCAGGTGTTTGTGGATTTGTTTAAGACGAAGTGGCGTCTTTTGACGGATGCCTATAAAATCAAGGAGCATGTGGAGCACAAAGCAGCTGAGGTAGCCTAGAGGGTGTCTCATCGCATCAATCAAGAAGGAAAAAGCAAAAATAAAACATACCATCATGGAAGTGCAGATTGAAAACAAAAAAAGTATTTCCTACGAATCAGAACTCCGGCAAGATATTGTGACCGGAGATTGGGTGGTGATTGCTACTGGTCGGGCGAAGCGGCCTGATGAGTTTGCTACTGTAGAGCGGGTGCCTGTGGTAGATGGACCTGATCCATTTGCGAACCCGGAAGAGAGTGGTCAGGAACAGGATGTGCTCATTTATCGACAGCCGGATGGAGAATGGAGTTTACGGGTATTTCCGAATAAGTATCCAGCTTTTTCGCGCGGGAAATCAGTTCGACAGCTCTCTGAGGGACCCTATTTCGCGATGAGTGGAGTGGGGTATCACGAGCTCTTTGTGACACGGGACGCCCATCGACATATTGCTCTCTTGGAAACATGGCAGGTAGCCGAGCTGATAGATGCGTATCAAGAACGCTATCTCGCTTTGATGAATCGGAAGAGCGTGAATTATATTCAGATTCTTCATAATCATGGAAAGGAAGCGGGTGCGAGTATCGGACATCCACACTCGCAGATGATGGCGATTCCGGTGGTATCTCCGTATATCTCGCTTGAGCTGGATGGTGCTGAGCGATACTACAAGAGCACACAGGTCAAGGTGTATACAACCGTGGTTGAATACGAGCAGTCAGACAAAAAACGACTGGTATTTGAGAATGAGCATTTTCTCGCGTTTTGTCCATTCGCCTCCCGAGCTGCTTTTGAGATATGGATTATCGGCAAGCGTCCGTCCCCGTATTTTGAACGTATCAATGATGATGAAAAATTTGCATTAGCGGAAGCGCTACAGCGATCACTCCAGGCTCTGTATAAGGGGTTGAAAGATCCTCCGTATAACTTCTATATTCATACCGCTCCTTGTGATGGCCGTGACTATGACCACTATCAGTGGCATATTGAGATACTGCCACACACTGCCACTTGGGCTGGCTTTGAGCTCTCTACGGGTATTGAGATATCTACTCTACAACCTGAGGAAGCCGCAAAATATCTCCGGGCACAACTCGGGTAGAGAAGAATGAGCGTGATGCGAGTGACTGGGAAATTTTAGGAAGAGTGTTCCTCTAGCTCTCTCTGCTTTTTTGTTTTAGAATAGGAGCATATGCGGAAAAGGTATTTTATCGGGAATCTGAAAATGAATCTCCTGTCTCGAGAAGAAGTTGAGCAGTATCTTTTGGTATTGCGGCGTGAGGCTACGGGCAAACACTTTGGAAGCGTAACGGGCGTCATTTGCCCGCCTATTATTTATTCCCGTGAGTTTGATCATGTGCCAGCACCCTTTCAGAAAGGAGCGCAGAATGTTTTCTGGGAAAAAGAAGGGGCATATACCGGAGAGATTTCCCCAGTAATGCTGAAAAACGATCGCTGTGATTTTGTGATTATTGGGCATAGTGAGCGACGGTTTTATGGGAGTGAAACAGACGCCGTGGTCTGTGAGAAAGTGCGCGCGGCCCTGAAACATCATCTCATTCCGATCGTGTGTATCGGAGAGACCCAAAAAGAACGGAAGTCAGGAATGGTAGACACTGTTCTCGCTCAGCAGATGGACGCTATTTTTGGTAATCTCTCGAAAATGCAGGCTGAAAAAATTATTTTGGCGTATGAGCCACGCTGGGCTATCGGTACCGATCAACTTCCAACCACGCAGGAGATTTTTCAGGTACGTATTATGATTCGAAAATGGCTTTCGGAGCGTCTTGGGAATGCGACTGAGGAGCGGATTTCGGTGTTGTACGGGGGGTCGGTCAAGGCAAGCTATTTGGGAGCGGTTTCTTGGGAAGCAGAGATGGATGGAGTGCTCGTCGGAAGAGAGAGCCTCTTTCCTTTTGAAGTGGTCAAAATGATGCTTCTGCTTGGGGAAGACAAAAATTATAACTCAATGAATACGGAACACCTGGTATGATATACGGCACGAAAGAACTGCTCGAGCAGGCACAGCGGGGCGGGTATGCAGTCGGAGCTTTTAACACGATTAATGTCGAGACGACGCGCGCTATCATCGATGCCGCGCTTGAAGAACGATCCCCAGTGATTGTGCAGATGACGGAAAAAACGTTTGATTACGCTGGAGGGCGAGCCATTTTCAATTATGTGAAAAATGTGGCTGAATTTTATGCCTCAAGTGTGCCGATAGCGATTCATTTGGATCATGGTAAGAGCTTTGAGGTGGTGGAACGGTCTATTGAAATTGGGTTTCCTTCGGTCATGTATGACGGATCACGGAAAAGCTACGCGGATAATGTCCGTACTATGAAGAAGGTGGTCGAGCTGGCTCGAACCAAGAACGTGTCTGTGCAGGGGGAGCTTGGTAGTGTGCCCTATCTGGGAGAAGTTTCCATGGAAGATGTTGATTGGAATGACTACATGACTGATCCGGCTCAGGCGGAAGATTTTGTCCGTGAAACGGGTATTGATACGCTGGCTGTCGCGATTGGGAATGCGCATGGGTTCTTTCGTGAGCGGAGCGTACCAGATTTTGAGCGTTTGTCAGATGTGGCTTCTCGCGTGTCTTTGCCGCTGGTGTTGCATGGAGCCTCTGACTGGGAGTCCGAGCGTGTCACAGAAGTGATTAAACGGGGCATCTCTTGTTTTAATGTTGATACGGCAGTACGCCTCGCTTTTATTGGGGGGCTACGCAAAATACTGGATTCAAGTGATGAGACGGATTTACGTAAGATTCTTGGCGCGGCTCGGAAGGAAACGAGGGAAGCAGTGCAAAAGAAGATGCGTATGTTTGGGAGCTCAGGGAAAGCGAATTGAAGCATGAATAATATATTTTAATTATGACAAAAAAATCGAAAATTATATTAATGGCCGTCTCCGCGGTAGTGATTGGAACAGCCGTATATTACCTGCAAGCAATATCAAAAAGCCTGTGTTATTACGCTGGTGATGCTGAACAGAATTTCATGGAATTAAGAGAGCTTTGTTATGCGAGTTATCCAGAGTGGGAAATGATCCTGAAAAGTCTGTTGGCGAGCATAGGAGCGTTTTTGTTCTTGTGGATAGGTACTAATTTCGTACTGAAGATGAAGAAACGGTGTTATTCGGATAAAAAAAGTAAAAATTAAGAGAAATTTGTATGAAAAGAATTGCTATCAATGGGTTTGGGAGAATCGGTCGAGCCGCATTTAAAATTGCCTTGGAAAAACCCGATTTGGAAGTCGTAGCCATCAATGATTTGGCGGATACCAAGACTCTGGCGCATCTCCTTAAATATGATACCGCGTATGGTCATTATCGATATTCTGTTGTGGCCGAGGGAGATGGCATTCGGGTGAATGGAAAATTGTATCCGGTTTTGCTTGAGAAGGATCCATTGAAGTTGCCTTGGAAGGATCTCGGAGTTGACGTTGTGCTTGAGTGCACAGGACGTTTTGTGGATAAGGATAGCTCGACGCAGCATATTACAGCGGGCGCGCGCGCAGTCATCCTGTCTGCTCCGGCCAAGGGAGGAGCGGATGATGTCAAAACATTTCTTATGGGAGTGAATGATGATACGTATGCTGGTGAAACAGTGGTATCCAATGCATCGTGTACTACAAACTGCCTCGCTCCTGTAGCGAAGGTGCTCCAGGATACCTTTGGTATCGAAAAGGCGTTGATGACTACGGTTCATTCGTATACTGCTGATCAGAATCTTGAAGACAGTCCACATCGAGATTTGCGTCGGGCTCGTGCCGCCAGTCAGAATATCGTGCCAACAACAACCGGAGCAGCAATTGCGGTGACGGAAGTCATTCCAGAATTGGTCGGCAAGTTTGACGGATTGGCGCTTCGCGTACCCACGCTTGTGGTTTCAATTACCGATTTCACTTTTCTTTTGAAACGCAAGACAACGATTGAGGAGGTGAACACGGCCCTGAAAGAAGCCGCAGCAGGCGAGCGGATGAAAGGAGTGCTCGCTGTCACTGAAGAGCCCCTTGTGTCCTCTGATTTTATTGGGAATCCTTTTTCGAGTATTGTGGACCTTTCCCTCACAAAAGTGGTGGATGGTGACTTCGTAAAAGTAGTAGCATGGTATGATAATGAATGGGGGTATTCACAACGCTTGGTTGAAATGGCTTCTTTGGTTGGCAAAGAGAGCGAAGTTTCATAGAAACTATCATCAATAGAAAAATAAATATGCAGAAGATTTCAGCGCCTCTCGACGAGGAGGGGTATACACAAAATGTGAATCGTTTGGAGACAATTTCGACAACT
>CAYOHD010000045.1:0-4992 GCA_964403705.1 uncultured Bdellovibrionales bacterium
GCCATCAATAGCCCGCTCCTTGAACTTTCCATTGATGGGGCAAAGGGAGTGCTTTTCAATATTTCCGGATCGAATGACTTGACCATGCTCGAAGTCAATGAAGCCGCTAATGTGATTACTGAGAATATTGATCCGAATGCGAAAGTTATTTTTGGAACAGTCGTCGATGATCAGGTTCGTAAGGGGGAAATACAGGTAACAGTGGTGGCAACGGGTTTTGATGATGGTTCGAGTAAAGAGTCTCCTATTGGGCTGGTAAACATGGTTCGTCAACCAGTCGCGAATAAACCTGTTTCACGATCACTTCCAAACAGAGGGACTGAAGCTGAGGAATCAAGAGAAGATGAGGGAGCGGATGATCTCGAATCAGAATTCGTGTTCACGACTCGACATATGGAACCTTCACCGATGATTATCGAAGAAAAAATACAACCAAAACCAGTAGTGCAGCGACACGAAGCGAAGGAATTGACCGAGGAAGACGATCTCGAAATCCCAGCCTTCATTCGAAGAAAGATGAAGAAATAACATCACAAGAGGTAAGAGTAGTTAAAAAATGACTTATGAGAAGTCGTTTTTTTTGCTTTTATTTTCATTCTCTATTATGAGGAGAATTTACATGAGATGAGATTTGTATAATAGGATGTTTATTTTTTTTGTGGTATAATGAACAACGAGACGTGTGAGACATAAAAGAGAAATAAAATAAAATAAGCATTATGAATATGAGAGCCATTTTGTTCGTTCTCGCTGGGTTGTTTTTTCTTTCTCCTTCGAGTTTTGCAGCCGAGGTGCCCAAAAAAGAGACAACTCCGATGACATCGGGAGCTGTCGATTGTTTTGATTACTATCATTTTGGATCAGTGCAGGTTGATCTCTCGCCAACCCTTTCTCAGACCGTCCCAGGTGCAACACTTACTTTTCAGGGAACTATCAAAAATGAAAATGCGTATCCGATTGTTGATGGCTCTGTCTATGTGAAAATTTTCAAGCGTGTCGGGCAAAGCGAGCAAAATGTGGGTGATAACGGCTATCCGGTTGTTGATCAGTTTCTACTGCCAGAGAGCTATACTCTTCCTGCCAAAGGAGAGAAGCAGGCTGAATTCCATTGGATGGTACCGGTAAATGCCGAGGGTGGGGAATATTACGCTGCTTTTTTCTTTCAATCTGCTAAACACTATAATCTTCAGGGACTCTCTTTTACGGATGACGTGGTAGGGAATCAGTCGCATTTCACAGTCACCAATGCTGATGATATGAAGCTCGTGGCTTTTGATAAGAATACGGTCACTCTCAACGGAGAAAAACACCGCTTTGCTAATTTTCCACTGCATTTCAAGAAAGATGAATCAGTGACAGCGAAAATCAAGATTCAGAATCCCAAGACTGAAGTGGCAGCGGTTTCTTTGATTTGGAAGCATTATGCTTGGGATGCTCTTCGCCCAGAAACGTTAGCTGATACCCAGGGCGAGATTATTGAACTTCAGCCGGGAGAAACAAGGACGGTCGAATATACAGCACAGCCAATCAGTACGGCAGCTGTCTCCTATGTGGTTGTAGAGATGCATGATGGGACATCAAAGTCGTTTCTCGGTATTCGTTTCCAGCGGGATGGGGTTCTTGAGACGAACGTAAACTTTCCAGGTGTGATGAGCTATCCACTTCAGGCTGGAGTAGAAACAGAAATGTTTGCTTGTATTCACGGGACGAATTTCAGTGAACCGGTTATCAAAGACAACATATTGACCCTCACTTTACGTGATATGAGTGGCAATATCATTGATTCGTATCAATACCAGGGTGACGTGACTGCCAATATGATGGGATTTGCCTATCGTTTTGTTCCGAAAGAGACTTATACCGATTTTACCTTGACAACCACTCTTGAACATGACGGGAGGGTTATGGAAGACGTGACTCAGACATACCGTTGCCAGGATATTGATCCGAAACTCTGTCCCCAATCAGCTGGAGGCGTCTCTCTGGATACAACTGAAGGCATAACAAGTTTCACTGGTTTGGTTATTGTTGGTGTGACCGTGTTCTTTGGATTGTTGGCTGTATTTGTGGTGAGTCGTAAGAAGCGTCGTAGCACAATAGCTGTTTTCTTTTTGGTGTTTTTCATGGGGGTGGGTTTTAGCGGAGCATCAGTAGAAGCCAAGAGTGTGACATGGGGAAATGTGGTCAATTGGACTATGGTGGGTGGTGTCCGAGCAAATATGACTGTGACATACAAAGGAGATGTATGGTCAAGTGGTGTGGTTCAACCTGATGGGACGGCACTGCCTGTTGGGGCTGTACTGAATTTTCGTCAGGGTGCACAGCTGAATACCGATCTTTCCTGGTTCGCAACGGGTGGGGGTGGAGCTTCTCCATTTGGAGCGTGGGATACGCCAGGTCCTTACGGTTGTTATAGGACCCTTGTGGGTGATGATATTTGCGGCACTCTCCAGGTGAATAGTCCAGTAGTCTCTGTCTCACAAGCGGGCACTGCGGGTCTCTCCTGTTGGAATGGAGGGTTTGACTGTACTATTACTTCACCCGGCACAATTCTTTCTTCGATTAATTTTGCTGCTACAACCGCGATAGTCTCTTTGGATGCTCGTGGTGATACTGTATTTGGCATTCCTGCTCAGTCTCTCTCCTTTTCTCTGAGTGCGTATCAGCCAAATAGGGCTCCAAACGCGCCTACCTTGAGCGGTCCGGCCTCTGGTAATCAGAACGCCTCATTAACCTTCACCGCAACTGCTACTGATCCTGATGGTGACAATATCCGTTACCTCTTTGACTGGAATAGTGATGGTGTTGGTGATCAGTGGAGCGGAGGTGGAGCATGGGTAGCTTCCGGTACTTCACAGAGTCTTGCTCATACGTGGATAACTCCTGGGACCTATACATTTCAAGTGAAAACTCAAGATACGGCAGGGACTTATTCGGGTTGGTCTTCTAAGACAGTAACGATTAATGCATTCGTCAATGGTGCCTGTGGTGTTGCTTCGACGAGTGTAAGCGGTATTGATCTTTCGGTGGCTCCTGTGGCAGGGCTTTGTAGCGCTGGTACTGCCACTGCTGTTTTGGGAACGGGTCCTTGGACCTGGAATTGTAATGGTATTGGAGCAGGGAGCACTAATGTTTCTTGTCAGGCGGATCTTTTCATCCCCGCACCGGTTGTGAATCTTTCTATTAGTCCGGCTAATGTCGATCTTGGGGATTCGGCAACCTTAACTTGGAGCGTCCTTAATCCCGCTGATACTTGCACTGCTTCTTCTATTATCTCGGCGAGCTGGAATGGTGCGCGAGCTACTTCTGGATCGGAAGTTGTCACGCCTACCGCTTCTGGCAACTATACTCTCACTTGTACTAACACAGCTGAGAGGAAGTCGGGTACCAAGACTGTCGGTATTGTGCTGAATAATAAGCTCAAGATTTGTGAAAATAGTTGCGATAGTGCGCTTGATCGGACAGGGCAGACTTTCATTGTGAATCAGGGACCAGATCGACATCTGAAAGCGTGTTTTAATCCGTACCCGAGTTGTACGAATGCGCTTGGTAACGTCACTCCTCTGGCTTTCTGGAATGATACAAATGTTCCAAATAACGCCTTCTCTTTTCCGGTTCGTGGGGAGTTACGTCCTTTACCATTCAATAGGACAGAGAACTTTGATGTTTCGTATGGCGGGGTAACGAAATCTGCTGTGGTTCAGGTGGCATGTATTCCAAATACCTGTTCTGTATCAGCCGCTAAAGCAGTAACAGATACGTATTGTCCGGACGTGACTCAGGATACGAATGTTCCGAGTGGTTGTGATGGTTTGACATTGGTTTGTCCCGGAACGAGACATTGTGATTATAATGTGAAAGAAGTGACCCCATAACCAAGGAGAAGGAGACGGGAAAAAAACCGGAATGTATGATCTTGAAAGGAGGGAGTCTATTACTCTCTCCTTTCTGGTACACACAGAGGCGTGTATAATCGTGTATAATTTCGAAGGAAGGTTGCGCATCCCTGCGGATTTTTTTGCTAGAGATACTAAATAAAAAGAGTATGTGGTGTCCCTATTGTCATCACGCTGAAACCAGGGTTTTGGATTCCCGCTTAACACAGGAGGGGAAAAGTGTTCGTCGACGTCGTGAATGCGGACAATGTCAGACACGTTTTAGTACCTATGAAGAACCGGATTTTTATCGGGTCACCGTAATAAAAAAAGATGGACACCGAGAAATCTTTGATCGGATGAAACTACGCATTGGGTTGGAACGTGCTTTTGAAAAACGTCCTCTTGGTGATGAGAAAGTAGCGCATGTCCTTCGTGATGTGGAACGACTGATTCGTGACCGTGGACTCAAGGATATTACGAGTCGTGAAATTGGTCGTTTGGCTATGGAACAATTGCGTAATGTCGACGAAGTCGCGTACATCCGTTTTGCGAGTGTGTACAAATCTTTTGGGAGCGCGCAGAGCTTCCGCAAGGCGATTGAGAGTCTCGACGATGAGAAGTCATGAGACGTTTTTTTCTTTTGATTTCGTCGGGGGCCTTCTCTGGTGGAATCGCCCTCGGATCGTTTGCAGGTTGGGATGAGGCTCGAGTCTGGATATTGGTATGCACAGGGGTAGTCATGACCCTTTGCCTTGTTTTCAGAAGAGAAGATGTGTTGCTTGTGGTTTGGCTTGGTATGTGCGCTTTCGGAGGAATGTTTTTGGCTGTTCATGAAAGAGAGTATTATCGAGCACTGGAAGAGCAGAATAATGTACAAGGTGCTGGAGTCGTGCGTGGTGAGATGTCTATCGGCGCGTTTGATGCTCATTTGGTATTACATTCCATTTATTGCGTAGGAAACATATGCCCCAAATAAAAAATTATTTTTAGGCGCGTTTGATGTGGTGTTTACCTTTGCCATGATCATCACGGTCACGGTGGCGCTGCCTAACTTTTTGTTTCAGCCGCCGGCTACTCCTGGTTTAAAGCCTTACACCGCACTCGAACTCAAAGG
>CAYOHD010000045.1:5002-6364 GCA_964403705.1 uncultured Bdellovibrionales bacterium
TTTGAAGCCGTTGGCGTTACGGTTAGCCGTTTGATGCGTGTTCGTTTTGGTCCATGTGATTTAAAACGTCCTGAGCAATTCGATCCAAATTTTGATTACCCGATGTATCTTGCAAAAGAGGGTATTGGCTTTGTTGCTACTCGATGTCCTATTACGCGGATACCCACTCGCGGTGATTGGTTTGGTACCGGACTTCATACGACGAGAGTGTTTATTGCTTCGATGATTGGTAAATGGATACCTGAGCCAGAAGCAGGCTTGGCTCGGGGTCTCATTCTTGGTGGAAGTGATGAGTTGCCAGAAACACTCGTGCGTGATTTTCGTACGGTTGGCTTGTCACACATTGTTGCGGTTTCCGGGTACAACATCTCCGTGCTTGCGGGTGGACTTTTTTTGATAGGAATTGGATTAGGCTGGTATCGGAAGAGGGCGGTGTGGATAGCCCTATTTGGTACGGTACTTTTTGTGTTTTTGGTGGGCGCTCCTGCTTCAGCAGTGCGAGCAGCATTGGTTGCTCTCGTGGGTTTTGGAGCATTGTTGGTTTCGCGACCGGTTCCATCCATGTCGATTTTGTGTTTTGCTGCGGCATTTATGTTGATGGGAAACCCATTACTATTACGTTATGATATTGGTTTTCAGCTTTCCTTCTTGGCTACTTTTGCGATTCTCTTTTCTGCTCCATGGAGGAGCCGTTTTCAAAGGGTTCATTGGTTTATCGGTTATTTTATTGAGGCCTTCCTCATTACATTTTCAGTCTTACTCTTCGTGACTCCACTGACGCTTGTTTATTTTGGAGCCCTCTCTCTATACGCGCTGTTCGCAAATGTCATCGCTCTTCCTCTTGTCCCAATTACCTTCCTTCTTTCTCTTCTGGTAGTGTTGCTTGGATGGATTCCTGGAATCGGGGCACTGATAGGATGGATTGCTTACGGTGCCCTCCACTGTCTCATTGTTATCGCGGAAATGATGGCTCGCTTCCCGGGGGCAAACGCTTCATTCGCTGGTGTCCGTTGGTGGATGATTGCTTTGTGGTATGGGGGCTGTCTCCTCTTTTTATTGTGGCAGAGAAGGCTCTTGCGGAAATCAGAGGAAACAGAAATGATGTGATGAGAGTATACTAAGTATCTCTCTCAAATCTCATCGCACCAAGAAAGCAGAAAAGAATGCTTGCCGGTGAAAACTGGAGTATTTCGGCTGCAAACCTCTCAAAGCTTGTCAGGTTATCTCGATAGCCTTTTCGCACTTTTCAAGGTTTTCGCACGAAATACTACAGTTTTCCCTCGACATGAGATTTGAGATAGATACTAAGAGAAAATATGTCCTCTCCCTATCAGGAATTTGCTCGTCAGGCTCGGGAGCGAT
>CAYOHD010000046.1:0-6332 GCA_964403705.1 uncultured Bdellovibrionales bacterium
CCTTGGCGACGATCGAAGCCGCGGCGATGGACTTGGAAATCCCATCTCCACCCACGAGTGCTTCTTGCTCACCGGAAAAATGGGGAATGCACTGATTCCCATCCACCAAGAATAGAGCCTTCCCTAAAGCGCCCTCCGGCATCGCTCGTCGTACATCTGTAATGGCCGCCTTCATCGCGAGAAAAGTGGCTTCGAGAATATTGACCCGATCAATCGTTTCAGCCGGTATAATGCCGATGCCAATAGCAAAATGCTCCTGTATCGTTACCAATACCTGTTCGCGCTGCTTCTCGGATAATTTCTTTGAATCCCGTATCAACGCAAAAACTCTCTCGTGTTCAGGAGGAATCACGAAACGCACATCGCGAAATGCTACCGCTGCCGCCACCACCGGCCCAGCCAGTGGCCCGCGCCCAACCTCGTCCACGCCCACCACAAATCGCTCACCCCCTGATGAACGCTTCCGCTCAGTGTCAAAAGTCGTGATATTCATACTTCTAGTATACTGCATCTGCACGCTTTCTGAAAAAGTGAATTATCCCTTTTATAAGCCAATACTTCCAGTTGCTATTGACAGAAATCAATCGATATGCTAAAATGTCTCTCGAGGGTAGTACAGGGCTATCTTCAGGTTTGGACGCAGAACTCCCTGGTTTTCTTAAAAACGTTGTTTTTGCAGCACCCTTTTCGCCTCCGTGCGATCTGGCGCAACACACGCAGAGTAGTCAGCAACACCCCGATCGTCATGTCGACGTGACGATGCGGCGCAACACCCACAGGAGAAGTACCCCCGACGCCATCGTGCGTTTCGGGCGAAGTCAAGTAGACCCGCAGTCCACCCCCCGGCAGCAACAGCAACACGCTGTCCGGGGGTTTTTCTTTTTCCTCGAATCTGCTACACTCTCCATGTATCATAAGCTTCTCTGCAAACCCCATGGAGCGATCCGGGCGCTGAGAGAATCCATCATCATGTCTAACCTCGAATGCCTCATTTCGAATTCTCTTTCGCTCCTTTCGGTGCGATTTTTTGTTGAAAAGAAATATCTGAAGAAGATTCAAAATAACTGTTTCTGATGCCCCGTATTTCCGAATACGCAGCGAGGAATTGTCTTGAATCTTCTTAAGACGCAGTCGAATTCCCGATACCCCACATAGAGGGTGCCAGAAAAAGCCACTTTTGTTCTTCTCTACAGTATCCACACATCATACATCCGACATCTGACTTCATATGAATTTCACTCACCTGCACGTCCATTCGCACTACACACTACTGACGGCTCTCGGTCGCCCAGAGGAACTCCTGGCGCGTGCCAAAGAGCTCGGGCAGACATCTCTCGCTCTCACGGATACGTCAGCCCTGTACGGTGCCGTTGAGTTCTACACCAAGGCCAAGGACTACGGCATCAAGGCCATCATCGGAGCCGAAATGTATGTCTGTAAAGATCTGCACAGCAAAAATAATACCGCTGAGGACCGTCGTCGCCATACCATCGTGCTCCTCGTCAAAAATGAAACCGGCTACAAAAATCTCCTCAAGATCATTTCCATCGCCCAACTAGATGGCTTCTACTACAAAGCACGTACCGACAAAACATTACTCCGTCAATACAGCGAGGGGCTGATCGCACTTTCGGGATCGCTTCAGGGAGAAGTCCCTTCAGAATTGATTTATGGGGACTATGATCGCGCCAAACTGGTTGCTCGTGAATATGAGGATATTTTTGGAGCCGGCAATTTTTATCTGGAAGTTCAGCCTCATTTCGATCATGAAACACAAGCCACCGTCAACCAAGGACTCATCGCTCTCTCACGCGAAACAGGTATTCCGCTGGTCGCCGCTAATGACGTTCACTATGTCCGTCGTGAAGATGCCTCGATACAAGACACCCTCCTCTGTATCCGCGACAATAAGCGCGTTGATGACCGAGACCGATTCTCCATGATGTCGCTTGATCTCTCGCTCAAGAGCTCTGAGGAAATGACTGAAACTTTCAAAGATTTCCCTGACGCAATTGAAAATACCCAAAAAATCGCCGACGCCTGTCACTTCTCTTTCACCTTCGGAGTGAATCACCTGCCCGTGTACCCACTACCAGAGGGAGTGACTCCCGACGGATACCTTCGCGAGCTGTGTGAGACCGGTCTCAAAGAACGATTCGGCGATGTACCGACGACACCAGAGCAACTCACCCGTCTCAACTACGAACTCGACATCATCGGCAAGACGGGGTTCGCATCATACTTCCTCATCGTCCAGGACTTCGTGAACTGGGCAAAAGACCATGGCGTAGTCGTCGGTCCAGGCCGCGGTTCAGCAGCCGGCTCTTTCGTTGCCTATCTTACGGGTATTACCAACCTTGACCCGATTCAGTATGATCTCCTTTTCGAACGCTTCCTTAATCCTGAACGTATCTCCATGCCCGATGTCGACATGGACTTTGCCGATGATCACCGTGAGGACGTGCTTAATTATGTCCGTGAACGCTTCGGAGCTGACCACGTCGCGCAGATTATCACCTTTGGAACGATGGCTGCTCGAGGAAGCATCCGTGATGTTGGTCGTGCTCTCGGTATACCTCTCTCCCTCTGCGATCAAACCGCCAAGATGATACCGATGTTTACTTCTATCAAGAAAGCGCTCGAGGAAGTCCCTGAATTCAAGACACACTACGATGGGAATGCAGAAGTGCGTCGCCTCGTCGACAATGCCCAAAAAATCGAAGGGTTGGCACGCCACGCCTCAATGCACGCCTGTGGAGTCGTCATTACTAAAGACCCAGTCACTGAATACACTCCCCTCCAAAGAATTTCCGGTTCACGCGAAGGCGTCGTCACTCAATACGCTGCCTCAACCAAGAACAATGCCGTGGAAAAAATCGGTCTCCTCAAAATGGACTTTCTTGGACTGAAAAACCTGACTATTATTCAAAATACCCTGCGTATCGTGCGTGCTCTCGGAAAATTTGAGTCTCTCACGGAGCAACTTGGACTCAACGCGGACACCGCGTCTGTCTCTGACGTGATGGACAAGCTTCCCATCGATGACGAAGGAGCCTATCGGGTACTACAGGAAGCTCGCACGACGGGTGTTTTTCAGCTCGAATCCACGGGCATGAAGCGCTATCTGAAACAACTCAAGCCAACCGTTTTTGAAGATATTATCGCCATGGTCGCGCTCTATCGTCCGGGACCGATGGAATACATTCCCGACTTCATCGGTGGCAAACATGGCACGAAACAAATCGAATACCTGCATCCGAAACTCGAACCCATTCTCAAAAACACCTATGGGGTCGCCGTCTATCAGGAACAGCTCATGCAAATCGCTCGTGACCTCGCCGGTTTCTCACTTGGGGAGGCTGATGTGCTCCGTAAAGCTGTTGGAAAGAAAATCAAAGAGTTAGTTGCCGAGCAGCGTATCAAATTTATCGAGGGCTGCGTCAAACACGGAATCACCAAACATGTTGCCGAGCAAGTCTTCGCGTTCATCGAACCATTTGCTGGTTATGGTTTCAATCGTTCTCACGCGGCTTGCTATGCTATGATCGGGTATCAAACCGCTTATCTCAAGGCTCATTATCCCGCTGAGTTCATGGCGGCTCTCCTCACCAGTGACCAAAATGACACTGATCGTATCGCCATCGAAGTGCGTGAGGCTCGTGAAATCGGACTCGAGGTCCTCCAACCAGATATCAATGAAAGTTTTGAGAGTTTCGCGGTCATTCGTGGAGATGATGGGAAAGAACGCGTCCGCTTTGGCCTTCAGGCGATCAAAAATGTCGGCTCGGTCTGCGCGGAAGAAATCGTCAAGGAACGGAAACGTGGCGGGAAATTTAAAACCCTCGAGGATTTCGTCGAACGCGTCCAAACGAAAGACTTAAACAAAAAATCCGTCGAAGCTCTCGCTAAAGTCGGCGCACTCGATACCCTCGGCGAACGAGAACAAATCCTCGAAAGCATAGACGCTATCATCCGCTATGGCAAGCAATCCTCCACTCTCGCCGAAACACACACCCAGAGTCTTTTTGGCTCCATGCCGCTCCCCAAGACAAAAATCAATCTCGCTCGTGCCATTCCTGCCTCCAAGCAACAACGCTTGGCCTGGGAAAAAGAACTCCTCGGACTCTATGTCACTGGACATCCCGCCTCTGACTATCGACATTACCTCAAAGAAACCACCACGCCCCTCATCGACATCGAAAAACAAGAAAATGAAAGTCGAGTCCGTATCGGCGGCATCGTCACATCTGCCAGACGAATGATCACCAAAAACGGTCATCCGATGTTTTTTATCGGCCTCGAAGACCTCACTGGTCGCACCGAAATCCTGGTGTTCGGAAAAACAGCCGAACAGACTGATGGTTTCTGGAGAGAAGACGATATCGTTCTCATTGATGCTCGTGTTTCTCACAAAGACGGACAGCTTCGCTGTATTGCCGAAAGTGCCGAGCGACTCTCTCTCGATACCCTCACGCAATTTGAGCGCGTGCGTATCACTCGCGAAAAATCCACCAAAGAGAAAGCAGCAGCCGAAGATTCACGTGCTACAACACCACAACTCTTAATTACCCTCGAAGCACAGGCTGATGCAAAACTGATTGGCGAGCTCTCAGCCTTTCTCCGAACCGTCCAAAAGGGCGAAACAAAAGTGCTTGTGAAAGTCCATGGGACGACCATTGATACCCCATTCTACATACACACTGATACAGACATACTCGAGCATATCCGCGCACTCACCGGCGTTGAATCGGTTGATTAAAAAGCGTACCTGAAGTACAAAGGAAGGGTGATTTGTTTTTTTTCTGATGCTGGTGTTTCCGAACACGTCGCAAGGAAAAAAGATAAATCACCGTTCCATACTTCACAAGACAAGAGAAACTATCCCTCTCTATCCCGCAATACAGAGAATCTCATATCAAATTGACTAAACCTTACTCTTTGTCATTCCCGCGAAGGCGGGAATCCAGGCTCCACACACAATGAACCAAGCAGTGATTAAGTTAATTCGGCATGAGAGACCATTTCCTCCTTTTCCTTGCGACGTGTTCGGAAACACCAGCATCAGAAAAAGAGAAAATGGTCTCTCATTACCCAAAAAATACATTCCCCCGCTCTAGCTATATACTTGAAGAATAAACACAATCATCTTCATTCTCTTCTATGGAATCTCCACAAAAAAAACTCATCGTTATCGCCGGCCCGACCTCCTCGGGTAAGTCAGACGTAGCGATTGAGCTCGCGCGCCGACACGATGGTGAAATCATCTCAGCTGACAGCCGCCAGGTGTATCGAGGCATGGACATCGGTACAGGCAAAGTCCCTCGAGATCCTGATTCGAAGCACAATCACGCCATCAATGCTCCATATATGTCTTGCGGCATCCGTCATCACCTCATTGATGTCGCTTCTCCAAACGAAGAATACAATATCTCACACTTTCTCCACGACGCCAATATCACGCTTCGAGATATCACTACTCGTGGCAAACAGCCCATCATCTGTGGTGGGACACACTTTTGGATGCAGACGCTCATCGAAGACGCCTTACTCCCTGCCGTAGCACCCAATTCCGCCCTGCGCGCCGAGCTCAGCTCCAAAACCACCGATGAGCTCTTTTCCATTCTCAAAAAACAGGATCCAGAGAGAGCTCAATCCATCGACCCCAAAAACCCCCTTCGCCTCATTCGCGCTCTCGAAATTATCTCCGCGCTCGGTAAGGTCCCCCAGCGCGCCAAACAAGAGACCTCTCAAGATGAAAATGATAGCCCAATCATTCTCGTACTCAATCCCCCCAAAGACATCCTGCGAGAACGCATCAGAATGCGTCTCACAAGCCGATTCGATACCGGCATGATCAAAGAAGTCGCCACACTCCACCAAGCAGGTGTGAGCTGGGAACGACTGGAAAATTTCGGTCTTGAATACCGATTCATCGCTCAATTCCTCCAAGGAAAAATAGATGAGATGACACTCCGCGTCGAACTCGAGCAGGCTATTTGGCACTATGCCCGTCGCCAGCTCTCTTTCCTCCGTCGATGGGAACGCCAAGGAGCGACCCTTACCTGGATATCGGATCCTAAAGAAGCTATAGATATCCCCTGTGACACAAGGAATGAAGGAAATTTCTCTTTTTTTTGATGCTGGTGTTTCCGAACACGTCGCAAGGAAAAAAGAGAAATTTCCTTCATTCCTTTTACACAGACCATATACCTCCTCACCGGATATATCCACTGGTTCGAGACTTCAGTCATGTCTATCTAAAGCCATGTGATAGCGGTTGAACCGCTCTCACATGGTCGGTGGGACTAGCGGCCGAGATTGTAGAGATTGGT
>CAYOHD010000047.1:0-6250 GCA_964403705.1 uncultured Bdellovibrionales bacterium
GAACCATACGTAGTGCTTGATTACCAACATTCAAAGATGGGTCGAGCCGGAGCAGTGCTTCGTACGAAACTCAAGAATCTTCTTTCTGGCTCAACGATTGACCACACCTTTCAGGGTGCGGATAAGGTAGACGAAGCAGAAATGGGGAGAGAAAAAGCGCAGTATCTCTATCGTGAGAACGATGAATTCGCGTTTATGGATATGTCGAATTATGATCAGTTCTCTCTGCCGGCAGATGTGATTGGTGAATTCGCATCGTATCTCATAGAGGGAGTGGAAGTGACGATGCTGACTTGGAACGGGAGACCGATTAATATCGAAATTCCAGTCAAAGTGACGCTTAAGGTGGTGGATGCCCCACCTGGCATCAAGGGTGATACAGCTTCAGGGGGAGATAAGATGGTGACGCTCGAGACGGGCCTTCAGGTTACGACACCACTTTTTGTTAAAGAAGGAGACTTGATTATCGTCAATACCGAGAAGGGAACCTATGTCTCTCGTGCCTGATATTCTTCTAAATAGGTTCGGAGGTGTATTCTGGTATACCTGAGAGGGTAGGTTTTCTCCAAAAAAGAGCTGCAAATTACCGTTGCGTTTCTGCCAAAAAGAGGCTATAATGGACGGAGAAAGGCTTTAAAAAAGAAGAATATGTCGTTCCCCGCATTTGCCTGGAGCGTGCGTTTTTTTTCCTTAGCATCTACTCTCGGACTAGTGGTTCTCATACTGGGAGTGAATCCGGAAGAAAAGTCATGGGCGCCAGTGATTTTTTTTGTGTCATTATTTCTGGTAGTCTTTGGGAATGTGGCGTGGGGACTCCTTGCGCTCTATCGACGACATGTCGGTGAGGCGGGAGTACTCCAGTGCCGACGAAGACTTTTGGAACAAGCAGGTCTTTTTGGGGGGCTCTGTGCGACGCTGCTCTTCCTCGAATACGCTCGAGCATTCGTATGGTGGACCGCCGGTCTTGTTTTCGTCTTCTTCCTTTTAGTTGAGCTTTCATTGAGGCAAATCCTGAGAAAGAAACAGCATATTTCATAACGACTCTTTTATGGCAGACAAAAACACTGGTTCGACCTATGGCGCAAAATCAATTCAGGTTCTTGAAGGACTGGATCCAGTGCGAAAGCGTCCGGGTATGTACATCGGAGGTACTTCTGTTGAAGGACTCCACCATCTCGTGTGGGAGGTGGTCAACAACTCGATTGATGAAGCCATGGCTGGATACTGCACTGAGATCAATGTACGTTTGCTCCAGGATAACTGGGTGGAAATTTCCGATAATGGTCGTGGTATTCCAGTGGATATGCACGAGCAAACCAAAAAGTCTGCGCTTGAGACCGTGCTGACTGTTTTGCATGCTGGAGGAAAATTTGATGGTGATGGGTATAAGATTTCCGGAGGTCTGCATGGCGTAGGTGTTTCGGTGGTTAACGCTTTGTCCGTGGTCACCCGGGTAACGGTTGAGCGACAGGGGAAAATTTGGCAGCAGGAGTATGACCGAGGGAAGCCACGGTATGCTGTCAAAGCGATTGGAAAATCAGAGAGGACGGGGACGACGGTCGCCTTTCAGGCTGATCCAGAAATTTTTCCAGAAATAGAGTACAGCTGGTCAAAAATTCTCGACTATCTTCGGTATCAGTCATTTCTGACCAAAGGCATTCGCATCAATGTGGAGGACTGGCGTGAAGCGGCTGGTCCTGAGGAGGATTACAAGGTGCGTCGGCATTCATTTTATTTCGATTCCGGGATTATTTCTTTTGTGAAGTTTCTGAATCGGAATAAGGAGGTCAAAAATGTAACGCCTTTTTATGTTGAGAAGACGGTAGACGATATTAATGTTGAGGTCTCTTTGCAGTTTACGAATGGTTTTAAAGAACACCTTTTTGCTTTCGCGAATAATATCGTCAACTTAGGTGGCGGGACGCATGTCACCGGATTTAAGATGGCTCTTACTCGTGCTTTCAATGATTATGCAAAGAAAAACAATCTCATCAAGGAGAAAGAGGGAGCCTTTACAGCGGATGATTTGAAAGAAGGTCTGACGGCGGTTATTTCAGTCAAACTGCACAATCCGCAATTTGAAGGACAAACAAAAGATAAGTTGAACAATAGTGAGGTGCGTGGTGCGGTACAGCAAATCGTAGCGGAAGGGCTGAATGATTTCTTGGAAACACACCCGGCTGATGCGAAGCTCATGGTTGAGAAATGTCTCTTGACGGTACGGGCTCGTATCGCGGCACGCGCGGCCAAGGATGCGGTGATTCGTAAGGGCGCTCTCGAAGGGATGACTCTTCCAGGGAAACTGGCTGACTGCACCACTCGGGATGCCTCGAAATCCGAGGTATATATCGTTGAGGGTGACTCGGCTGGTGGATCAGCCAAGCAGGGGCGAAACCGCCAGTTCCAAGCTATCCTGCCTCTTCGCGGTAAGCTCGTGAATGTGGAAAAGACGACGCTCGACAAGGTGGTCAAGTCCGATACTCTCAAGCCGATTATTATCGCTCTTGGGACGGGTATCGGTGAAACATTTGATCTTGCGCGTTTGCGTTATCACAAGGTGATTATTATGGCCGATGCCGATGTTGATGGATCGCATATCCGAACACTTCTATTGACATTTTTTTACCGCTATTTTGAAGAGTTGGTTCGAGGGGGGTATATCTATATTGCCCAGCCTCCACTGTATCGTTTGCAGAAGGGGAAAGACATTCGTTATGTTTATACGGATGAGGAGAAAGAGCGTGTTATGGAAGATATGAAACAGGCCGCTCTGAGTAAAGCCGCCAAGCGTTTGGAGGCGAAGGGAAAAACAAAGGACGCTGGAGAGGATGCTGAAGGGGAAGGAGCTGTTGTTGAGGCTTCTGGGACAGATGGGGAGGTGGTTGCCTCGGGCATCGCGATACAGCGGTATAAGGGTTTGGGTGAAATGAACCCTGAGCAGTTGTGGGAAACAACCATGAACCCTGATAGCCGGCTCATGCTTCAGGTAACGATTGAGGACGCCGAAGAAGCCGATCGATTGTTCGATGTCTTGATGGGGAGCGAAGTCGAACCGCGACGACGTTTCATTCAGGCTCATGCCAAAAACGTGAAAAACCTGGATGTTTAAATCTGGGTGTTGAGTTGACGAAATGGCTTCGAAATGATAGGGTGGGGTTACTCTTTTTTCTGCTCTTTGAGCTATTTTTCATCTATGTCGCTTCCTTTGGAACAATTGGAGCCGCTTGCGCGCTGCCCAGTGTGCAATAAGAAGCATCGTCGTGGGTTGCGTATGCTCCCAGTCGCCGAGGAGGAGAAGAAGACGATGCTGCACGTGACATGTGAATACTGTGGCGGGAAAACATTGGTGGCGATATCAGTGACACCCTTTGGAATGGTGAGTCTTGGGGTTTTAACAGACCTTGATCAGTCGGAGGCTAAGCGGGCTTTTTCCGCGGAACCCATTTCAGCAGATCAGGTTATTGCCGCTCACCAGTTTTTTAAGCAGTATCAGGGTGGTATTGAGGAGTTGATTGGGTAATACTATTTTAGATCATCATAAATAATCGTTTGGAAATAACTGTATGGCCGATTTGCTTTCACTCTCAGCTCTTCCTCGTGAGGCGGCTGGAAAAAATCTCAATAGTTCCCGGAAATCCGGTCTTATCCCAACAGTCTTGTATGGGCACGATGTTGCTCCAAAAATGTTTTGGGTGAACGCGATTGAATTCGGAAAAGTCTTTCATGCCACCGGTGAGAGTACGATTTTTTCCCTCGTGGTTGGAAAGGCTCCCGCATTGAATGTTTTGGTGCATGATGTACAGTTGGATCCTCTTTCCAATCGTGTTTCACACGTGGATTTTTATCAGGTTGATATGGATGAGGAGCTGGAAACCGATATTCCACTGGAATTCATTGGTGAAGCACCGGCCGTACGAGAAATGGGTGGTATCTTGGTGAAGACACTCGAAACGGTTGAGATTCGTTGTTTGCCAAAGAATCTTCCGCATTCTATCCAAGTTGATATTTCCAGCCTGATGACCTTTGATGATCAAATTAAGGTCTCTGACCTGGCACTCGGTGAGACGATTGAGGTAATGACTGAAGCCGATACCGTCCTGGCTCTGGTTGAGGCACCACGTACAGACGCTGATATGGCGGCGCTCGATGTGAAGGCTGAAATGGACGTCACGAAAGTAGCAGGAGTGGTGAAAGAAGCTCCAGCGGCAGCCGAGGCTGATAAGAAAGATAAGAAGGACAAGAAATAAGCTGATCTGAAGCGCAGTACGCTCTTAAAAACCACCCGCGATATCGGGTGGTTTTGCTTTGCGCAGAGGGGGGGGCTTTACGGGTCTACAACTTGACAGAAATCATGAAAGACGCTATAATAGATAATCAAGAATGTGATCAGTGAGTAATAAAGAGTAATAAGCAGTTTCAGATTTCTGCCCGAGGGTCCGAGGGAGGAACCCTCCTACTTCCCAAGGCTTAATTGTATGAAAGACGGCTTGCCGCCTGACATACGCCTTCCGGGCGGAAATCCGAGTCTATTTATCAGCTGTCCTCTGAGGGGCAGTTTTTTGTTTCTGATAGAGCAGAATTTTTAAGAGACATTTTTGGTGGGATTCAGGGTGTTGTTTGTAATAAGATTGGGTAAGGCAGGAAAAAGAGTTTCGAGGAGTTGACGCTCGGCAGCGGGAAAAGGCTCGAGAACGTATTCGTGAGTTGATTGAGTGGGCAGAGTCGTTGTATGCGGTTGAGGGGAAAGTGATGGACGACCAATGCCGAGGCGGATACGGAAAAAATCTTGAGTACCCAGTTGATCAATAATATTTTGAACACCGTTGTGGCCGGCAGCGCGAGAGGAGAATGTGGTTTTCAGTGTTCCAGGAGCGACATCGAGATCGTCGTGGATAACTACAATATCGCTCTGGGTCATTTTGTAATACTGCAAAAGCAAACGGACAGTAGTACCCGATTGATTCATGAAGGTGGTCGGTTTGACGAGGAGGTACTTGTCTCCATGGACCGTACCAACGGATATTTCCGCGTGAAAACGACTTTCCAGATGGAATTTCTCAAAACCGAAGTGTTCACAGAGAAAATGAAGCGCCTGAAAACCCGCATTATGTCGAGTCTGTATGTATTGTTTGCCAGGGTTTCCGAGACCGATGATGAGTTTCATAATTGAAGCGGTTTATGTTTTGATCTGTATGAGAGGGTATTTGTGGGAGAGGAAGGCGTTACTTGTTGTTTTTGAAGATGTTTAATGTTTTTTCTTTTTCCGAGGGAGTTCTTGAGGAGGAAGTACTTCGCTGTTGATTTCCTCGGGTGCAATACCTGTTTCTCCAAGAAAAGCACTCTCTTCCATGTCTTCCCCGATTGTCAGAACAAAATCAGCGTTTGTATCGAGGCGAGTGTTTAGTGGGAGTGATATGGGGACCTTCTCAAGATTAAATCGGGAGAGAAGGGCATTGTAGCTGTAGAGTTTTTGCCTCGCGGTCCTTTCTGATATGGTACTTTGTTTCGGGGTATCTTCCAAACGGCTCTCATCTATTGAGACTTGTGTGAATCCGAGCTCATCCATGAGAAATTGTTTCAAGGTACGCGCAAAATCGCCTTGACTTGGCGAACTGAAAATGAGAAGGGAAGCATGTTCGTTGACCACTTGTTCTCGTTCTTGTTTTATATCTTCAAGGGAGAAGATGTTGTGCGCGAGTCCTTGTATTTCCTTCCAGTTTCCTGTACGCGGCAGAAGAACAAAAGCGTTGCCGCTTGGCGTGGGAATATGCGAGACCCGAAGAAGACTTTCTTTTTTCCAAGCATCGATGACCACAGTGGTGATGTTTTTTGTGTCTAGCGTGCGAAGCAGTGAGAGAAAACTCTCCATTTCATCAGGAGTAATATCAGTCTTGATACTTTCCCCCAGCGCGTCTAGCAGACGAGAAAGAGTAAAAATATTGAGAAAAGTACCAGTAGAGAAGGCTTTATCACGTACGGCTTGCATGACTTGCTGTTGGCGTTTGGCTCGACCGAAGTCTCCCTCGGGGTCCGCATGGCGTTCACGGACATATTTAAGCGCTGTAGCACCGTCAAGTTTCCGCCACCCTTTTTTGATTTCAAATGTTTCGTAGCTGTAATTTTTTCCTGGGTAACGGGTATCAAGGAAATCACGTGGGACATCAACTGAAACACCGCCAAGAGCGTCGATTATTTTTTCAAATCCGTCAAAATCAACTTCTACTTCAAATTCTGTCTTAAAAACAAGATT
>CAYOHD010000048.1:0-6225 GCA_964403705.1 uncultured Bdellovibrionales bacterium
ACTTGACGGTTCACCGCGCTCGCTGTCGAACGACGCGTTCTTCAGCGCGGATCGATCGAGCACCCCGGTCAGCCGCAGCGCGAAGGTGATCGTGCTCGACGCGAACGGCGTCGACACCACCCGTGCGCCTGCGCGACTGATCGATGTATTTGGATCCGAGTGGAGCGAGTATGCGAGCGTATGTGTGATAATCGCTCGTGCGCCAATCACCGTGCGTAGCGGTGTGATTGTAGGTATAGGAGACATTGGCTTTTGGTGTATCTCCGGTGAAGTCGACGGTATAGTTGAGAGATCGTTTGATATAGTAGTCACTCTTGAGGGCGCCAAGATTTGCATCTACGACCATCAGATAGTCTCCGGTCCAATCGGTAGCAACCCCACCATCCCAGTGGACTTCTTTGACGAGGGACTGAAGTCTTTCGTCGTGGAAATACAGCATGATATCTTTGTTTCGCAGTTCGCCTTGAGCAAATTCCGCGATACTTTGTATTTTGTCCACGTGATTGAGACGGCTGATCATTTCGGCAGCGATTTGTTTCATGACATTCTTACGATTTTGTTTGAGTTCCGCTGGAACATCCTCACCAAGATAATTTTTTTCTACGGCTTCCTCGAGCTTAAGCGCACCGTCTGTTTCAGAGAAAGTTCCAAATCCGGCGATAGTAACCGGACCAGTAATTTTGAGCAGGTGATTGAAGACATCCGCGTTGACGGCGATGACTGCATCGAATTTTTCACGACCACCACCGAGTCGATAAAAATATTCTGCCTTTTGCGCATTATAAGGGAAATCAGGTGAGAAATTGGAATCACGGAGCATCCAACGTTTGATTTGGGCGTAGCGGGTAAGTGGCCAGGGTGGAGTAACCTTGATGTCAGCGTCTTTGATACGCTGGTCGAGAAGATTCGCGTCTTCGACGACAGCTGAGATGATCTCAGCATTTTTTATCTTGATAACAGCATATTGCCCGAGAAAACCACCTCCTGGGCGAAGCTCATGATTATTCTGGAGAAGTATCATGAAAACGCGTACCTGGTCATCGCGGAGTGTGAGTTCTTGAACCAGCTGATTGGCTACTTCGATTTCTTTTTTCGTATCAGGTTCGAGGGGGAGTAATTTGGAGACTTTTTCAAAAAGCGCGAGCGAGCCGACAGCAAATTCAGTCTTATGTGATTGGATAAGAGTAAATCCGAGCCAACTCAGGCCGAGGATGATGACAACTGTGATAAGAATCAGGCGTCCTTTAGTCCAGAAAGGTGGAGATGTTTTCATAGTTTGGAGATGATAGTGAATTGACGTGAGGCATAAAATGTAAGAACTGACAGCGTTATTTATACTCACAACTTTTCGGTTTCCACGGCCAGTTTTCTTTGAGGAGACTTTTTCCTCCAAGCGGGCATGGTTTTTCGCTCGAAGAGCGAAAAGAGCGAGGAGGAAAAGTGAGTGAGCGAGTCCGCTGGAACGAGCGAACGTGCTTCGAGAAGGAAGCTGGTCGGGGAAACCGGAAACAACGCTCGAGAATCTAACACATAAAAATATATAGATAACACAGCTTACGTAGTCTAGCAAGCTTCATTGGTCTTGAGAAGCTTGTCGAATGTGTTTGTGGATGATATCGGGTACTGGCGCTGAATATCGAGGAAGTTTCTTTTGGGAAAAGGGATGAATCAGTCTTTACGTTTACGATACGCGTGCTACAATAGGCATGTTTTTGGTTTATTGTCTGGGGTGAGTAAAAAGCTCGGATGATGATAAGATGCGGGTATAGTATAGTGGTAATACATGACCTTCCCAAGGTTAAGCGACGGGTTCGATTCCCGTTACCCGCTCAGCGAGAAACAAGACCATTCCACATATAGGGAGTGGTTTGTTTTTTTGTTGCTCAAGGTTGATATTCAAATTGTGATAAAATACGTTCGTTTATTATTTGATGTCTGTCATTTATGTTTGAAATACCGTCTATTTCTGATCCGGGTATTGTAGAGCGCAAGAGTGAGGAATCACCTGAATCACAATTAGAAAGAGCACGTGAGTTCGGAGAGCAGTATGCGGGAATACTTGAGATCGCTGTTGGGAAAAAAGCAGAGAGAGATATGAATCAGGCATCTCTTGCTCCTGAAAATCAAATCCTCTGGGATGCTATGCAGGCTTTTCGAGAAAAACAGAGTAAGCGTCAAGAGGAACTATGTCTTGACGCGCAGGGCCTGCTTCGCCAGGCATTTCAAAGTGAAGTGCAGCACCAATTATTGGAAGATAGAACTCGGTATTATTTAGTAGAGCTTTCACCTGGAATATACTCCGTGATTGTTGATTCAGATGTATTTTCAAAATTAATGGGAGGGTCTCAAGGAGTGGCAATCAAAATACATGACGGAGTTTCGTTTATCATGATCCCCAATTTTCGAAATAACCAGGCTTTTCAACAAAGAATCATGGAGGAGAATATTCCACATGAAGTTCATCATCTTATTTGGTGGGCTGTGCTTGACGCGGGAGCATTTCAAAGTAGGGAACACGATAGTGATTTTAGAAAGGGTTTTATGATGTTCCAAGATGAGCTGATCGCTCGAGTGAGCAGTGATGGTGGTTTAGGCGGGTATAGCCATATATCTCTTCTTAGTCCTCAAGCTCGCGAGGATTTAGAAAGAGCTTTTCCTGGTAAAGCAGAGGCAATTCTCGATCGTGTAGGAGCATTGAATGAATTTTTAGAGGTATTGGAGAGCGTCATAATGCACAGTGAAAGGGTTATGAAGAAAGATTTACTGCAAGTCATTGTTTCATCTAGGACATTTGATGAGCTCGAGGCCGGTCTTTATCAGATGAAATTGCTCATCGAAAGATTTCCCATGAAAGAGCGGACTGAATTAGGACATGGGCTTGGTTTTGACGCCCCTATTGTTTAGGTACGCTTATTTTCGTTTTAGTCTCGTCAATATATCGGCTTAAAAATGCAGTGCTATTCTGTGCAGTGAATGGTGCTGTTTTTTACTTGTCTGATTCGTAGGAGGAAAGGAGATGATTTAATTGGGCATTGGCTCGGTCGGAGAAATCAGCAAGAAAAACTGCCAGGTAGTGTGGGTTGACGTGAAGTTGGCTGTCTATTTGAGTATCGCTTGGTGTCTCCTGATGAAGAGTCATGTTTTCAGGAATCACGATGGAAGTACCCAGAGTAGTGAGTTGAAGAAATCGCCCGGTGTTTCCATGCGCTTTTTGTTCGTTAGAAGGCTCGGGGTTTATTTCGGTTGAGAGTGGAGTAGGAGGAGATGTTGTCGGTTCGGGTGTCAGAGGCGCGCTTACTTCCTCTACCAGGTTTTTTTCCTGAGGATATTGAGAAGGTTCGGGTGATTGGATAAGAGTAATCGGTCTTCCTTTCTCTTTGCGGAGGAGTGTATTACTTGCAAGCGAAGAGGGGAAGTTGTATTTCAGCGTATGGATTGGTTGACCATCCGGGGCACGAAGTTCTATTTTTCCTTTTTGATTCGGGAGGGAGAAAAGAGCGTATTCGCGCGTGAGGCGGCGAGTGGATTTTTTGGGAATCACGAAGCTGCTCTGTAGAGGGTGATTGGTGAGTTTTTTGGTGCCGGTTGCTAGACTATAACCCATGAGGTCGACTTTTTTGTCTGAATGATTTTTGATTTCAATCCATTCTGCACCTGGGGCCGTGTCAGTTCCGGCGGGATTCGGGAGAAGTTGTGTGATGCGAAGTTTTGGTGGATCAAATTTTGTGATTTTGATGGAGAAAGTTTCATAAGTTTCTTCGCTACCGTCCTTAGTAGTGAGTGTGACGGTATAGGTGCCAGATTTTGTATAGCGATGGCTGGTGGTTTCGAGATAACTTTTGTGTCCATCGCCGAAATCCCAAACATATTTGAGACGATCACCATCATGATCCTTTCCTTTGGCCTGAAAAGTAACTGGCACAGAGCGGTAGCCTTTCTTGGGGACGCGCTCCTTGGTTGTCGGGAGGGTATTGCTCAGTATATTTGGTGCGAGGGGAGTGCGTGTTTTGCTTACGCGCCAACCGGTATCAGTCCAATTAAGAGAAGCATCCTCGGTTGTTTTGGTATAGGTCACGGTATCAACCATCGTATCAGTCGAATCAAACAGTGAAATGGTTTCTCTGTCATTATTGAGGGAGAAAGAAAAATCAGTATCAGTAATGAGGAAATATCCGTGAGCTGGTATGGATGTTTGTGTGGGGAAAATATACTGTCCAGTTTGAGTCGCGTCGGTGATGCGCCAGCCCGAAAGAGTGATAGTGGTAGTGCCTTGATTGGAGAGCTCGATGTACTCACCGGCATCTTGCGGGGTGTCGGGATCAGGGAAGATCTCATTGATACGAATATTACCGGTATGAGAGGGTGTGGGGGAGGGAGATTCGCCTGGAATATTGTGCGCTTCACAGAGGGTATCCAGGATTTTTGTATCCACAATCTGCCCTTTCGCATCGAGGAGTATTATCGCCATGGTATTTCGGGTGAGGGTATTTGATGGCGGATAGATGAGATCAGCTGGTGGATCGGTCGGATGAAGGGTTGCGTAGTCTTGATGGGCAATAAGAAAACTTCCATTCGGGAGTATGGACTTTTGACTGAATCGACTGGGAGTGACCAGTGTTTCTTCGGAACAGATACCTTTTGTTTTCGAGTAGATTTTTTGGAGTACTTTGAATCCAGTCAGATCAAGAGTTTCAGTGCTTGTACTTTTGAGTTTCACAAATTCATCATTGGCGCGAATTCCTTCTCTTTGTACTTCAGCTATGGAGATGGGAATCGAAGCGAAGACGGGGGAAATGGGCGTCTCGATTAACAAGATACCCTGGAGTGCTACGAAGAAGATGAGGAAATTTCGAGCTCGTATAAAAGTCTGTTTTATGGTATAAATATACTGAATATTTTCATAAAGAAAAAGAGATATGACGACAGAAACAACAGACACCAAGAGAAGTCATAAAAAGTCAGAAGATGTCGGGGTGGTTGGGATGGTGCTTGAGGGAGTGTTAACTGCTATTCGTGGTTGGTTTGATACAGCAAAAACAAGTGTTGAACGGGCAATCGCTGATGCGGTAGTACGGGTGGCTCGACAGGTGTTTGTTTTCTTTCTTGCCTTGCTCGGTATTGCTTTTCTTCTTTTTGGATTGGCGAAGACATTGAGCTTTTTGTTCCAAACACCAGGTGTGGGAGAAATGGTAGTTGGATTTATCGTACTTGCCATGGCATTCATCTTGTCCCTCTTTACGCAGGAACGAAAATAGTCGATAATGGAAGAGTAATAGCGTAACAATCTGTACAGAAGATTATGGATACGAAGAATGTCGAAGCAGTGGCTAAGGAAGTTAAGCAGAAACTCACCAAGAGTCTCTCGCAAGCGGAAGCACAAGCGATGAAGGAATTGGCCAAGGTGAAGAAGACGGCGGAATCAGTGGTGAAGCAGGCCGAGCAGTTTGTGAAAAAAAACCCTGAAAAGGCAGCTTTGGTAGCAGCCGGCATTGGCGCGGCATTGGGTGCGGCAGCAGCTATGCTTTTCAGTCAGGGCGGAAAAAAGAAGAAATAGCATCAAGATTTTTTCTGAGTACGATACAAAAAACCACTCAATCATTGGGTGGTTTTTTCGAGAGAACAGAGTGGAGTATTTTTTTGGTGATTGTTACGAAGAGAATGCTTATAAAGTACTGTTACCAGAGAGCAGGAGTTGGGTTTTCTGGGTAAGGAAGATATACTTTTTATTTTCCATTTCATCGATAAAATGGTATTATGGAAAATGAAAATCTAAAAGTAATAAATTGTTTGTTTTATGTTCAAAATATACAAAACATATAGGGTATCTGTTTTGTTTTTTTCTTTGTTTGTTTTGTATTTTCTGGTGTCGGCCGGGGTCGCCGTCGCACCCGTCTGGGTCTCTAATAAAAAATCGACTCTATCCACAGATAAGTCCAATCAGTCTTTTCAAGTTGCTAATTCAGGTGTCGAGCTTGTTTTACGACAAATTTACAAGACTGTCCCTACGCACGCGACTCTGAATGCTCTCGCGACGGCTTTGGGTGGAGGAGCGGCCTGTGCTGGAGGATCGATTACCAAGACCGGTGTTGCTGGAGGAGACGTGAGAGTGTCTTTCTTTGACAAGGATGATAATCTTATTGGCTGCGCGGATACAACTTGGCGAAGCAAGATTGTTGCGGTGAAATCGGAAGGAACAGCCGCGGGAACGACACGATTAGTGGAGAC
>CAYOHD010000049.1:0-6183 GCA_964403705.1 uncultured Bdellovibrionales bacterium
GATTAGTCATAGAGGAAATTTTGATTGAAGGAGCGCGTAAGGGTCTGTATATTCAAAAGGGACGTGGGATCATCATGAAAGACTCCGAGGTGTCCTCCAATCGTGAGGAAGGAGCGGACATCCGCAATCAGGTTTCTGGGAGCATTACCGAAAGTCGTTTCCGGAATAATAAAGAATCGGGTATCGAGGTTATCCTGGGTGCTTCCAAGATGTCGATACATTCAAATACCTTTAAAGATAATGGTTCGAGTGGAATTGCAACTCAGTTCTTGTTTGGTGAAGATCGCGCGGGTGACGTCCGAATCGAGGACAATGCGATTGAGGGGAGTGCGAACTACGGCATTGATTGTCGGATACCAGGCGGCGGGCCTTTTGCTGGTGATTATTTTCTCAACTCGCTTCGTATTGAAGGAAATACCTACGAGAGTAATGTGAAGGGTGATATTGCCCCGCGTTGTAATGTTCTGACAGAAGAAGAATCTCGGGCCTTAGCGGAGAAGGAAGCACGGGAACAGGAATGGGAGGCGAAGCGTCAGGCGCCGTTACTGCTTTCGGAGGCAGAGCTGTCTCGTCGTACCTTGGCGGCCGCAGAGGAGCGTAAGGCGTATGATGAGATTCAGATCAGTGATGAACGGGAGCGTTTCGGACAATCTGCAGAGAATCTTCATGTGGCTCTTTCGCGTATGGAACAGTATGTTGATGAGATGTCGAGACGTTCTTCGTTTGCGTGTTTTTTTCTTGGCAAAGACGTTGCCGCGAATCGCGCGTTCGAAGTGACCTCTGATGAGGCAGGATTAGCGATCGATGTTTTGGAGCAGAGGGGACAAGGAATCAAATATGATGAGAATCGCCGAGTTTTTCAGGAGGTATTGTCGGCGAGTCGTGGGCGATTGGTAGATATGCAGACCCGAGTGGAGGGATTGCCTACGTGTCAGTTTTCTCTCCTTGGAAACATGACGCGGTGGTTTGCAGAGTGGCGCGATGCAAAGCGGATTGTGTCAGAGGAGGAGTGGCGCCAGGTGGAGCAGCTGCTCTCTGGGAACGGAAAAAAGATTCTCCTCCTCGGGACCTTGTCCTGGACGCCGTTTGTTCGGAATCACGTCGCAGAGAAAGGAGATGAGTATCTTTTTCGACAGATACGAGATGAATTGCGTGGATACGATATAGTAGTTGCTGATATTGCCTTGCCGATACTGAATGCCGATGATCCGGTACCCGCGGCTCGGGCAGTGCGTCCGGTATCGCTTCCTTCGCGTCTCACAAATATCTTTTCAGCGAATAATATCCGTCTTTTCAGTGTGGCGGGTCTTCCTGATCACGATCTTATGGCCACAAAGTTGCTCGCGCAAACTGAAGCGAATTTACAGGATACGAGTGCTGATATATTTGGATCTTCTGGGAAAAATGTGGCGCGAATACTGGGAGAAAAAACAGTATGCTTTTTTGGGTATGACGAAGGGAAACCACAGCGTCTGGAGAAGACACTGATTGAGATGGCGGAGGCAAGGAAGTCCGCTGATGCGCTCATCGTGTATGTCGCTTGGAAGAAAGCAATTCCTTCGGTAGCCAGTACAGACCGGATTGCTGAGCAGCGTTTGCTCGTGGAGCGTCTCATTGAAGCAGGAGCAGATATAGTCGTTGGTACTGGAGTGTCGTTGCCGATGCGGTCAGAAGACATTTCAGGTCATCGGGTGTATTATTCTCTGGGAGACATGTTTCCGGTCACCGAGTCTCTGGATGGATTTTCGGTTCTCTCAGTCAGTTTTGATCAGTCAGGTTCTCTGGTGATTGAAGAACGGAAGGGTAGATATGACGGAGATGAAGGCGTTGTCTTCCCGAGCGGTGAGTGATCGGGTGTTCGGGATAGGTTTGAAAGTGTGCTATGATAAGCGAGTTTTATAATTTATTTTCTCATGTATGACTGAACCGATGCCGTACCTCTCGATTGTGGTGCCGCTATACAATGAAGAAGGAAACGTGGAACTTCTCCATCAGAAAATCCATGCAGCCCTCGAAAAAATCGGCAAACCATTTGAGATTCTTTTTGTGGATGATGGCTCGAAGGACAAGACACGCGCGGAAGCAGAGCGTTGTAAGCCGGTTACTCTCATTGTGTTTCGCAAGAATTTTGGTCAGACAGCGGCTTTTGATGCTGGGATTAAGGAGGCTCGGGGTGAGATTATCATCACGCTTGACGGAGACCTTCAGAATGATCCCGCGGATATTCCTCTGTTGCTGGCCAAGATTGATGAGGGATTCGATGTCGTGTCAGGATGGCGACATAAGCGTCATGATCCTTGGAGCAAGAAAATTCCATCTCGTATCGCCAACTTCCTTCGCAAGGTCTTGATTCATGATG
The DNA here is from genome assembly GCA_964403705.1 of uncultured Bdellovibrionales bacterium. GTDB lineage: Bacteria > Patescibacteriota > Minisyncoccia > Moranbacterales > UBA1568 > JAGOSP01. The sequence continues at coordinate 2,360 of CAYOHD010000049.1, forward strand.
ACATACATGATTCAGGGTGTAGTTTGAAGGCGTATCGCAGAGAGTGTTTCAAAGACATTGACTTGTTTGGTGAAATGCATCGTTTTATTCCTGCATTACTTCAGTTGGAGGGTTTTCGGGTAGCTGAAGTCAAAGTGAGTCATCATCCGCGTATTCATGGTGTGACCAAGTACAATTGGAAACGTGGATTGAAGGGTTTTGTGGATATGATTTCTATTTGGTTTTGGCGAAAATATTCCCACCGGCCATTGCATCTTTTTGGAGGTGTCGGAGTGGCCTTGATTGGATTTGGTGGCGTGATGCTCTCTTGGATGTTTATTGAAAAAATTGTCTTTCAATCACCAATTGCTGATCGGATTTGGCCACTGATGGGTATTTTCTTTGTGCTGATTGGCGTGCAATTATTCATTTCTGGATTATTAGCAGATATCACGGTGCGGAATTACTATCAAGCACGGAATCGAATGAATTACAATGTAAAAGAAGTCATAATTCGGTAGTGAAATGGAGAAGTACTTATGAAACTCGCTTTTGTTGGGACAGGTTATGTGGGATTGGTTTCTGGGGTCTGTATGGCAGAGCTGGGTCATACGGTAGTGTGTGCTGATATTGATGCTGATAAGATCAAGAAGTTAAAGAAGGGCATCATGCCGATTTATGAACTTGGTCTTGAAGAGTTGGTGGCGAAAAATGTCGAGGAGAATCGCATTTCGTTTACGACGGATATTGGCAAGGCTATCCGTGGAGCGGAGGTTGTTTTTAATGCTGTTGGGACGCCGGAAGACCCTAAAACCGGTCAGGCAGATTTGAGTTATGTGTTTGCGGTTGCGAAGACGTTTGGGGAAAATCTGAATGGGTACAAGATACTCGTGAATAAGTCGACAGTACCAGTGGGAACTGCCGATAAGACCCGAGACATCGTACTGCATGCAAGCGGCGAAAAAGGAAATTTTGATATTGTTTCGAATCCTGAATTTCTTCGTGAAGGAGCGGCTATCAAAGATTTTCTCAATCCAGATCGTGTCGTGGTTGGTGTCAGTTCCGACGAAGCGAAGAAACTCATGGAAAAGATTTACAGGCCAGTCGCTCGAAATGGACGACCAGTCGTATTTACTGATATTCGTTCGGCTGAGTTGATTAAATATGCATCCAATGCTTTCTTGGCAACCAAAATTAGCTTCATTAATGAAATTGCTAATTTCTGCGAAAAAGCTGGGGCAAATGTAAAGGAAGTTGCTAAGGGAATGGGCTTGGATTCTCGGATCGGTTCGCGATTTCTTTATGCAGGTATTGGATATGGAGGATCTTGCTTTCCGAAGGATGTGCAAGCACTGCGAGAGACAGGAAAAGAATATGGGATGCAATTTACCATTATTGAAGCTGTAGATGCTCTGAATGATCGTCAGAAGATGCGTCCAGTTGAGTTTTTAGCGAAGCATTGGAAGTCACACAAAGGAAAAAAAGTGGCCTTGTGGGGACTCTCTTTCAAGCCGCGAACCGATGATGTACGAGAAGCTCCGGCACAGTACATCGCGGCTGCTTTGTTGAAATTAGGCGCTCAGGTGACAGCCTTTGATCCGGTAGCCACACCAAGCTTTAAACGTGTTTTCTCGGATAAACGAATAAAATATGCCGAATCAGCATTTGAAGCAGCCAAGGGAGCAGATGCGCTGATTATTTGTACGGAATGGGATGAACTTCGAACGATTGAAGCAATAGAGCTGGCACGAGTGATGAATGGTCGAGTGATCATAGATGGAAGAAATATTTTTGATCGCAAAGAAATGGAAGAGGAAGGTTTTGTCTATTTCGGTATTGGTGTCTAATCGTGAACTTTGTGTTTGGTGAGTATGAAAGCCTTGTTCCTGAATTATGAGTATCCACCTATTGGGGGTGGGGCGAGTACCGCAACCGAAGCTATACTCAAGTCCTGGAGAGAAGATGTAGATATGGAAGTGCATCTCATCACATCCGGAACAGGGGAACAATATGAGCGAATAAACCTTGGTGGTTCGGTCTTTGTTCATCGCATGCCAATTGGAAAAGATGCTTCGAAACTCCATTCTCAATCCATGCAAGATATTCTTTGGTACTCATGGCGAGCATGGCGTTTCTCTCGAACCTTCATAGAGAGAGAGAATCAAAAGCAGCCTTTCGATATCACGCTCGCTTTTTTTGCTGTTCCTTGTGGGTTTCTGGCATACCTGATTGAACGGCGATTTGGTATTCCGTTTGCGGTATCACTGCGCGGGGCGGATGTACCTGGATTTAGTGAAAAATATGATACGTTTTATCTGTTCGCCAAGCCACTGGTGCGTTTCCTTTGGCGACGTGCTCGGGTAGTCATCCCGAATAGTGTTGGTATCCGCGCTCTTGCCCAGAAGACCAGTCCCAAGCAACCAATGCAGATTATCGAGAATGGTGTTGATACGGTGACTTTTTCTCCCGCGAATGAAACACAAGAAAACACGCCAGTTGTGTTTCTGTCCACGTCACGTTTGACCCCACGCAAGGGAATTCATTTTTTGATTGAAGCATTCGCGATCGCTCTCAAGGAAACGGCGACTCCGCTTGAGCTTCGGTTGACTGGAGAGGGTGAACAGAAGCCATTTTTGGAAGCGAGAGTCGCGGAGCTTGGTATCAGCGATCGAGTGGTCTTTCTTGGGCGGATTGCACACGAGGAGCTCACAGAACATTATCGTCAGGCGCATGTTTTCGTTTTACCTTCGAAGAATGAAGGTATGAGTAATTCAGCATTGGAGGCTCTGGCCTGCGGGCTCCCTCTCGTGGTATCAGGAACTGGTGGTATGCAGGAGCTGGTGACAGATGGAGAAAATGGGTGTTTTATTGATCCTGAAAATACAGAGGCTTTCGCGCATGCGCTCTCTTCGCTCGCGACATCACCTGAGCGACTGCGCTCTTTTGGCAGAGAGAGTCGTCGTCGTGCAGAAGCGCGTGGTTGGCATCAAGTGGCGGCTCAGTTTAAAACCGTACTTGAGGCACACGTGAATCTTTAATAAAGAGGGAGGGAATAAAAAAAGGCCGGTAGCGCACGTTGTTACGCGTCTTGCCGGCTTTTTCGAATGCTATCTCAAATGGATAGCTTTATTGTTCTTGGTGTGGAGTGTCTCCTCTCCTCCGTGGTGTTGCTGCTGCTGATCCCTTCAGTGGACCGTGGGCGTGATGGTGGCGCCGGCTTCCGTCGGTGCCCCGCAGCCTTCGAGTGCAGCCGTGCATTTAGTGCATCCGTTGCGGTCGCAATCCATTTCGATTCCCGCGATTGCGAGGATGGCCAGCCCCTGATCATTTCCGGTGACTGCGACAACTCCTTGTTCGCCTGCTGTTACGAGAGCAACTTTCATGACGTTCTCCAGAAAGTGAAAGGTATAGGAGTGTCTCCTAGCAACCTTTCGATTTTCAAACCCCGTCTTTGTGCTCGACGAGGGGACGATATCCACGTTTTTGATGCGTGGGTTTCACTGGATTTGTCCGGAGGATACATTCTCTGGTCAAAGCAGTTATGGGGAAAGTATGCATCTCCTGTGATATTTTGTCAACCCCTCAGAAGACGCCATTTTTCGGCCAAAAACTCTGGCTTGCGGGCGAAACAGCGCAGGAGAGCGCCAACCTTTTTTGTGTGCAGCAACATGGTGATACCTCCAGTCGGTAGGCCAAGAAGGTTCAAATCCTTCAAGGCTCCTGGTTGTAAAATCCCGCTTTTGAGGCGGGAATACGATGTTATGCGCTTTTTACACATAACGGTATGTTTTACTCTTTCTAATGGAAAAAGTCAAGGTTGCGTTTCGTGCAGGTTTTGGCTCTTA
>CAYOHD010000050.1:0-6026 GCA_964403705.1 uncultured Bdellovibrionales bacterium
TCGTACCTGATTGCTTCTGGTACAGTATCGAGAAACGTTCAGCACCCCCCTGACGCAGCTTCTCAATCTCAAAACTCCAGGGTAATCGATACTTTAACTCCACAATCACACTCTCTCCAGGGCTCACATAGACCCATGATCCGAACACCGTCTTCCCACTCTCTTCTCCGACACGGGTGCCACTTGCTTCGTGAATACGTTCATTGTTCTCGAAAGACTCCACCAGGGCATCTCGTCGAAAACCAAGCACGTCATAATCGAGTGGTGGATCGGGGAATTCCCAAGTAGTACCTTTGACTGAAAGAAGTTCCGAACCGAGAGGGACATAGACTCGTAAATAATCAGCATTCACTTTGTTCCACCACTCGTATGGAGTATGCCCTCCTGTATGCCGACGTTCAATCACCAAGGTATCAGTAATAGAACCATCAGCCGCGATATCAGACCGATGCGAGAGAGACTCTTCAATCACTCCATCCGTCTTGTACCCGTTGATATTGCTATGCACCACGCTTAAAAAATTTTTTTCTGTATCTAAAAGCTTTCCAGACCAGCCCGCCTGATCGATCATAGCCTCAGCCTCAGGATGTCTCGCGTACAATAACACGTGCTTCTCATCAAGTCCCTGGACAAGTATTTCTGCCACCCGTATAAGCTGTTGGTAATCAACCGTTTGTGCCATACGACTAAATACCTCAAGAGAGAGATCTGAGAGAATCTTTTTTGGATTATTCTCTTCTTTATCATATTTTTCTTCAACTTGCTCCTGAACAATGGGAATAAAATTCTCTGAATCAATCGTCACTCCATAAGCCGGCAAATCAATCGGCCCCAACACGGAGAGCAGTCTCTGCATAACAGTCGGCGTCACGGTCACAACTCCATCAACAGTCGGCCCGCCTGTTTTTTCATAGAAAAAAATAGCTTTTTCAGCAGAAGTCGGAAAATCTGGATACCAATTACTATCGTGGAGGCTCCAGCCAGCACTGATTTTCTGTATCGGCTGAGGCGGAACGATATTTTCTTTCAACTGCCCATCCGGATTAAAGATTCCATCCACAAAAAAGTTTTCGAGCATACCATCATGCACACTCAGAAGCGCGTAGCTCCCAATAAAGCCTCCCGTTGCCCGTAACTCATGATTATTCTGAAAAAGAAACAAGTATTTCCTCGGACCGTTCTTACCAAGAAGTTCCGCGAATACCTGTTCACGTTCATGCAAAGTTTGAAGCGCCCCAAGAGCCACTGGAAACAATTCTCTCGCCTCAAGAAATTTTTCCCGACGCTCACTCGGGATATCTAAAATATTTACTCGATCCAACAATATCTTGGCTTGCTCCAACTCAACAATGGAGTATACCAATGGCTCTTGAACCATGTCTAATCTCTCAAGTAAAGAGACTGACATGTTTTGTCCTTGAGTATCAACACCGGTCACCTGTTCCGCTAATACCGATAGCCGAGAACCAACGCGAGCAATATGCCCCAAGGCAAGCACGGCATTCCGTCCTGATGCCGGCTGAGAAAGCCCGGGGATAAAACGGATTGTATCCAAAATGTACCCAGGAAACACCATCAATGCCCGATCAGCAACACGGAATTGTTGGTCTGCCTGCTCAAACTGAATACGTGCGCTATCAAAATTCTTGTCTTGGAACGCATGGGCGGCCTCCACAATATGTGTGTATCCCCTATTACTTGCCTGGAGCACTTTCGCGGCACTCCACCACGCCAAAACAACATATATCAAAATGCAACAGGAAACGGAAAATATCCAACGCCATATTTTTTTTGGCTTTCGCTTCTCAGGTGTTTTGCGGGTAGGAGAAGATCCTCTCTGATTGACCAACTGAGGAGACGGTGAGCTACTCGATTCAGGCACCGATGCCACGCGAGAAGATTGCATCCTAGACACGCTCTCTCTTCGAGAAAGATCCGGTGTCCGTGTTTGTTTGCGAATGCTGTCCATACTCATCTCTACTCTCCTCAGAAAATCAATAGTTCCTTTGAAAATCTCACGCAAGAAACTCAGCCCCTTGTCGTATATTATTCTCTGGGTGCCTCCGAAAAGGATTTCCGTGACGCGTCATAAATTGCCATTGTTCGTTTGGCCATACGGGACCATCGAAACAAACGCACTCTTCGATACCCCTGTAATCGCAATGACTCCCGCTCTAAACTCTGCGTAGCTAATTCACGCAAACAAGACGCGAGTTCTTCAGGATTCTCTGGATCGAAATAACGTGCTGCACCACCCAACACTTCTGGGAGTGACCCCCTATTCGATGAAAGTACCGGTAATCCATAGCTCATCGCCTCAAGCGGAGGGAGCCCAAATCCCTCATACAAAGATGGAAAGAGATAGGCGACTCCATATCGATACAAGACGGAAATTTCTGCATCCGAAAGAAACCCAGTGAAACAGAGGTTTTCAAAAGAGAAACGCTGTTTCAAATGACTATAAAAATAGTCTTCTCGACCAACTAATATAAAGCGATACTCCGGAAAGCGTTTCGCCATATCCGCGATAAGTTCCAAATTCTTATGCGGATACGCGTTTCCAACATACAAAAAGTACGGTCGTATTATATCACGGTGCAATTGAATCCCCTGATTCTCTTCCGGAGAAAGGATCAATTCGAAACGATTCAAAACAGAAAAAGCCGCCTCATTATCAGCAAAAAAACACATCTGATTTACTCCCTCCAACGTCACACGCAACTTGCTCGAGAGAAACGGAAATTCCCGAAGCAGATCAGACTCCGTAAACCGAGACACGGCAATCACTGTATCTGCCCGAAGACAGGCGATGCGAATCACCACCCGATATACAAAAAACTTGAGCCAATACCAGTACGTAAAACGCGTCGTATTCCGTACAGTTGGATAGCGCAATAAGATCAGGTCATGAATCGTCACCACAAAACGACCCGGATAAAAAATGGGGACATTGAAGTGTGGGAAATGCATCAAATCAAGACGCTCTCGCCAGAGCTGCCAAGGGAAAAAAATTTGTTCCGCGAATCCATACCACTTATAATCAGCCACTATCTTGGTAAATCGCTGAGAAACTGGTTGGTACTCCTCAAAATTCTCCCGACGCAAAAATATCACGTATTCATTAGCACTCTCTTCCGCTTCCAACGACTCAATAAGCCGTTCGGTATACCGACCAAGCCCCTTGCCAGATGACCCATAGAAACGAGCGTCAATGCCGATCCGCATAACAAGAAGTATAAGGATTCTGACAAGAGAGTGTGTAGAAAATCAGTGCGGACGCAGCCAGCATTTTAAAAATTTCTACATCATCAAAATGATTCACCTGTTTCGGTATTACCAAAAAGGCCACTACTCCATCAGAAAGGCGTGGCGAACGAACCACATAGCATCCTTCACTTTCAAAAAAAAGTTTTTTCTGTCCAAGTATCACGTCAGGAACAAGGTCAATATAGTGTTCATTCCCGTGAACACCTTCTTCATAATGATCAATGAGTATCCGCTTTCGTACGTCTACAAAACGCAGAGATCCCGCATCAACTCGCGCGAGCTCAAGTGCTGTCTGCAAAATTTTCCGGTACCACAAATCGCAATACCGACTATCATTGGCCGTCCGAACCGAAAGGTCAAAAAGCATTTCTTTCACGATTTCCTGTTTCCGATTCATCGCACCAATGTATGAATACGACTCAGAAAGATCGCGTTGTATATTGTGAGTTGTTTTCTGTAACGAAAGCCGTTCTCGCAACAATCGAAAGAGAGCTTTCTCTTTTGCAAAATAGACGAAAAAACCAGCCATCCCCAACAAAAGTATAATCAGACCCTCTAATTCTTCTTCCGGTAATACTAGATGCTCTCGAGTAATCAGGACAGGTGTCAACACCGCCAAAACCAGAAAAAGAAGATAAATCCAGTACATCATAGACGTTTTTCCGGTATCAGCACGAACGAATTTCTCACCTACAACTCTCATGTATCCTCCGCCCCTCTTTTTATTTTGGAAGTGACAAGTCAAGTTCTTGCAGGTACTTTCTGAGTTTGTCTCCAATTTCCGGATGCTTCAAACCAAAATGAAGAGTGGTCTTGAGAAAATTAAACTTGTCGCCCGTATCCAACCACTCGCCTTCAAGCATACGCCCATAAATCGGCCGATCCTGTTGTAGAAGAATATCAAACGCATCCGCCAAGCGAATTTCACCCGATTTCCCATGATCCATGGTAGCCAGAATTTCGAATACCTCCCGTGTAATAATATATTTTCCAACCGCCACCGCCGTAGAGGGTGCCGCTGCGGGTTCTGGTTTTTCAACCATACCTTTGACGCGGATATTGCCATTATCCACCACTTCTCCATCGATAACCCCAAACTTTGAAACCTCGGAACGCTCTACTTCCGAAAGTCCGATAATAGGGGCGTGAAATCGTTCATAGGTCTCAATCAACTGTTTAGCTGCCGGGACTACCGAATCATAAATACAGTCACCAAATATAATCAGCACTGCCTCATCATCATCCACCAAATGCGCCGCCTGCAAAAGCGCGTGACCATCTCCCAGTGGAATAGGCTGCCGCACATAAGAAAACTTCGCGAGTGTCGAAATCTTCTGTACGACCGCGAGCAAGTCATGCTTATTTTTTTCCACCAAGGTCTCCTCAAGTTCATACGAGACATCGAAATGATCTTCAATCGCTCGCTTCCCTCGTCCCGTGACAAAGATAATTTCCTCAATACCGGAAGCCACCGCTTCTTCGACTAGGTACTGCACCACTGGCTTATCCACCACTGGCAACATTTCTTTGGGCTGTGCTTTCGTGGCAGGGAGAAAACGCGTCCCAAATCCAGCAACGGGGATAATCGCTTTTTTGATTTTCCAGTGCTTCATATCTGACATATGTCTGTACCTTAAAAATAACACTTCTTCTTGTATGAGCTGCATGAACAATGCTTCCCTCTCTCCATTTTCGACACATCGCGAAAACAGAATGGAAATTACTTAGACAGAGAGACGAGTTTCTTGAACTCCGCGTTGAATTCTTGTATCGCTTCATTGATAATCGGATGGAATTTTTCGGCAAGTCGGTGCTCCTTGGCATACACACTCGCTGCCAACAAAGCTTCATGCGTACCCGTATCAAACCAAGCACCAGTAATCGTTCGCACATCAAGCACGCCTTCAGTAAAATACTGTTTATGAATATCCACAATTTCTAATTCTCCACGCTCTGACGGTGTTAGATGCTTCGCTATTTCCGAAACATTCCCATCAAATATATATGCTCCCGGAATAGCAAATCGACTTTTCGGATGTGCCGGCTTCTCTTCCAACGAGAGCACTCTGCCTTCGGCATCAAATTCCACCACACCAAAACGTTCGGGATCAGCCACTTCTTTCGCGAAGATGCGCCCACCGGATTGAAATGACTGTATCGCCAAAGAAAAATCATCTTCAAAAATATTGTCACCAAGCACGAGAGTCACCGGACCACCATCCAGGAAATCCTCTCCCAGGATGAAAGCTTCCGGTAATCCAGCCGGACGTTTCTGAACCACAAAAGAAATCCGCACATCGTATTTCCGAAACATTGATCCGAGTAAATTAAGATAATCCCCCGAATTAGCCGGTGAGACGACTAATAAGATATCCCGAATCCCCGCGCTGATCAGGGTATTGAGTGGATAAAACACCATCGGCCGATCATACACCGGCAAGAGCTGTTTCGACGTAACGGCTGTGAGCGGTAACAAACGCGTCCCCGTCCCACCCGCAAGAATAATACCTTTCATAAAGAAAAATCCGTCATCTAATAACTCACTCTCCGAAAAGAGAGAGAAAAGATTTTTCTAGTGCTTATGTTCAAACATGTCGCAAGGAAAAGCCTTTTCTCTCTCTTCTCAATAGCGAGGTAATTTCATAAAACGACGCGTACTCCGTATTCTTTTCTCCGTCTCCAAAGAACATCCCGGATATGCAAAACTACCGATACAATGGAAACTGTTTGCACAACTGACGGATTTCCCTGCGCAGTGT
>CAYOHD010000051.1:0-6018 GCA_964403705.1 uncultured Bdellovibrionales bacterium
GGGCTACATACAGGAAGATGAGCAGGTTCGTTTCCTGTCTCCTCAGTATGATCGTGATTTACATGATCCATTTTTGTTTTCTCAAATGGAGCGGGTTATTGAGCGTATCGGAAATTCCCTCAAACGAAATGAGACGATTGGTATTTTCGGTGATTATGATGCTGACGGTGTCACGTCATCGGTGGTCATGCGAGAGGCGATACAAAATCTCGGAGGCCGTGTTGTAGTCTATATTCCTCAGAAGGATACCGAGGGTCATGGATTGAATACGCGGGCACTTGATTTTTTCACCAAAGAGGGCGCTCGACTGATTATGACTCTTGATTGTGGGATGATGAATCATGAAGAGATTGATGAAGCCAATATGCTCGGGCTGGATGTCATCATCATCGATCATCATCATGTGCCTGAGATATTGCCATCCGCATACGCGATTATCAATCCGAAGCTCACCGGTGAGACATATCCATTTCGAGAGCTCTGTGGAGCAGGGACAGCCTTTAAGGTCGCACAGGCACTTTTTCGACGTCTCGCGCCCGAACAGGAGGATCAGGTAAAATGGCTGCTTGATATCGTCGCGACAGGGACGGTCGCAGATGTCATGCCGCTGGTGGGGGAGAATAGGGTATTGGTGACGTACGGTTTGATTGTGCTCTCTCGTACAAGACGGGTTGGATTCCAAGAGATGTTTCGAGTAGGAAGGATGCCTTTTTATGGTGACAAAAAACCATCTGCTCGAGACATTGCTTTTCAGATCGCGCCACGTATAAATGCCGCTTCCCGTATGGCTCACGCCATGTTGGCGCATGATTTGTTGATGGAATCAGACGTGGATGTGGCCGGACAACTTGCTGTCGATCTTGAAAATCACAATAATGCTCGTCGGAAACTCAGTACTGAAACGACAGAGCAAGTGAAGACTCTGGTTCTGTCGAAGTATCAGGATAAGAAGTTTATTTTTGCGGTAGGTGAGACATACCCTTTCGGTATCGTTGGACTTATTGCGGGACGTATTGCCCATACGTACCGTAAGCCTACTTGTGTGCTCTTTCGAGGATCTACTGAAAGTATGGGATCATTTCGGAGTATTCCCGAATTTAATATTATTGAGGCTATCGAAAAGTGTGCTGATTTGCTGGTGAAGTTTGGTGGGCATAGTCAGGCCGCTGGCATGACGATTAAAAATGAGAATCTGGATGCGTTTTATGAACGTTTTAGCGCATTAGTGGAGGGTGATCTTCGTGAAGTGATAACTGAGCCAGAAATATGGATAGACATGGAAATACAGCCCACCGATATTGTTCCGCAACTGGTGACGGATATTGCCCGATTTGCTCCCTTTGGTGAAGGAAATACCGAACCAGTATTTTCTCTGTCGGATATGCGAGTGAAACAAGTCCGTTTTGTCGGAAGTGGAAACAAGCACATGAAATTCACCCTGGAATCACCAGATGGGTTGAGAGTATTTGATGCCATCGGTTTTTCTCTCGGTGAACGATTTTCGTCGATTGTTGAGGGAGATCGGCTTGATATTGCCTTCACTTTGGAGGAGAATGTATGGAATGGGCGTTCGTCCATTCAGCTGAAATTAATCGATATATATCGGAAAGGAGAGTAGGCGTGAAGTTATATCCGGTTGGCCAGGTTGTTTGTGTGAGACTGAAATGTACCAAACAACGATTCCGATGGTGTCTGGGGGTGATTCTGGACAATCCGGGGTTCGGGAATCGGTCAAACACCAGAGTGGTTTCTGTTCATTGGGAAGAAGGCGCCTCACGAGTCAGCGTGAGTACTCCTGAGAGTATCGGATGGTTTGGTTCCGAGCCGCACCTACATGACCCTGTCCGTCTTTTGATTGCCCGAACTTCTACTCGGACATTTTTACAGGCTTTTGCCCGTGGCCAGGTACTCTCACAACGTCGACGGTATCGGGTCAAAATATCGAATATTTGTCCGGCTGATCCGCATGTACTTTTTCGAGAGATATTTGAGCGCATGTAAGCTGCCCAGAACCTTGGGCAGCTTTCTTTAGGAAAATCTTGAGATATGGTAAAGTAAGATTATATTTATGGAAAAAATTGTATTGTATACCGATGGTGGTTCACGAGGAAATCCGGGACCATCAGCACTTGGGGTGCATATTGAGACGCTTAGCAAAAGCTATGGTGAATTTTTGGGTGAGAAAACAAACAATGAGGCAGAATACGCGGCTATTGTTTCGGCACTGAAGAAAGTGAAATCACTTATCGGGAAAGAACGAGCCAAGAGCGCTTCTCTCGAAGTGCGTATGGATAGTGAATTAGCATGCAAGCAGCTGAATCATGAGTATAAGATTGAAAATGCAAAACTCCAACCGCTCTTTCTTGAAGTATGGAATTTGACCTTGGATTTCGGGAAAGTTATTTTTGTCCACGTACCGAGGGAACAGAATACGCTGGCTGATGCGGAAGCGAATAAGGCGATGGATCTTGTCCTGAAACAGCCGGGCCTTCTCGAGAATCTCTAAGATAGAAAAATATGTTTGGAGGAAAAAAGAAAGTTATTGGCATGCTGATTTTAGTGGTTGGCATTTGCGGGATATGGTATTGGTGGCACTTACGACCACCGAAGGCGCTCTGGGTGAGTGAGGCGGTGGTGCGTGGCGATGTACTTGAGACAGTGTCCGTAGTGGGTAAGCTTGAGCCGAATGAATATGCAGATCTTTCCTTTTTGACTCTTGGAACGGTCAATAAGATACTTGTTGAGCAAGGCAGAATGGTACAGCAGGGAGATATATTAGCAGTGCTGGATACTGCTGTTTTGCAATCAGAAATAAGGAAGGCACGCGTGGCGCTTTCGATAGCAGAAGAGAATGAGAGGCTAGCTCGTCGGAGTTGGGATGATTTAAAGCCAGAAGAACAGTCAGTCAAAAAATTGACCACGAAGCAGGCTCGAGAAAATATCCAAGCGATTCGAGTAGAAACCGAAAAAAGCAGTTTGGTGGCCCCTATTGATGGGACACTTTCGAAGTTAGATTTACGAGTCGGCGAAACGGTTACTGCTGGTAAGGTAATTGGGAGGGTGTCCGGAACACAAAGTTTTATTTTGAAAGCTGATGTCCCTGAAGCAGATATTGCCAAAATCACACCTGGGAAATCGGCAGAAGTGACTTTTGATGCGTTGTCTTCTAATGAGAAATTCAGAGCGACCGTTATCTCTATCGAGCCTTCCTCGACAGTGATTCAGGATGTTATTTATTATACGGTTACTTTTGATCTGCCGGAGCAGGATACAAGATTGAAAGAAGGTATGAGTGCGGATATCGATGTCATGATTTCTGAGCGGCAGCAGGTGCTTGTGGTTCCTTATCGTGCGCTGGGACGAGAGGGTGCCCGTGTGTTTGTAGAGGTGGCTCAGAGCGGAGTATCGTCGGAGCGTCGATATATTGAAACGGGGGTCGAAGGCGATGATGGGTTGACTGAGGTGTTGTCTGGGGTGCAAGAGGGTGAGCAGGTGATTGTGAGTAGGGTGAAATAGTACCCTCTAAGATTAAAGAGTTTATATTTTTATGCATTATTTAGGCGTTGACTTGGGGGAGTTGATTCGGACAGTCGGATTAGTCGGATTATTCATCATTGTTTTCGCGGAAACAGGCCTCTTCCTTGGGTTCTTTTTTCCTGGTGATAGTCTGCTCTTTGTTGCCGGATTGCTTGCGGCACAAGGACTCTTTCCTTTGCCGGTTTTGATTGGGGTGCTTCTTATAGCAGCTATTACGGGGAATATGACGGGATACTGGTTTGGCAAAAAAGTCGGACCAAAGCTTTTTGAACGTGATGATTCATTGCTTTTTCGTAAGGCGCATGTGAGGAAAGCACAGTTGTTTTATGAAAAGCACGGAGCTAAAACGATTATGCTTGCGCGTTTTGTACCAATCGTTCGGACATTCGCACCGATTGTGGCAGGTATCGCGGAGATGAATTATCGGGGTTTCTTGGTGTACAATGTTTTGGGTGCGGTGCTTTGGACGGTTGGGCTTACTGTGGGAGGGTACCTGTTCGGGAGTCTGATTACTGATGTTGATCGTTATCTCTTACCGGTTGTATTGGGCATTATTGTTCTCTCCTTTTTGCCAGCCATATGGCATGTTTGGAAGGAGCGATATACGCAGTAGTCACGGAGGAGTAGTTGTATTGAAGGGGGTATTCTGGATGGATGGAGACAGGGAAAAAGAGTGTCGTTTTGACAAAACAGAAGAGAGGTGTACTATATTGAATGTTCTGTGAAGGGAGCATTTTTCTTTTTTTGTATTCTGGTTGCACGATTGATATCTGTGGTATGTTTCAGATACTGAATAAAATCCGCAAGACTCCTCGTCTCGCCTTCTCTTTTGAGGAACTAGAGGACGTTCCGCTTGAAGTTATTGGTCAGGAGGTTTCAGATTCTGTGAAAAAGCTTTTCGGGGGGTCATTCGCAATTCGTAGTGTGGCTGCTGGTTCATCAAATGCTGAAGAACAAGAATTAACGGCACTTGGGAACGTATACTACGATATCGAACGTTTTGGTATTCGTTTTGTCGCTTCTCCGCGTCACGCGGATGCGCTTTTTGTTTCTGGGCCCGTCTCACGGAATATGATTCAGGGTTTACGGCATACGTATGAAGCTATGCCGACACCACGACTGGTGGTTGCTCTGGGAGATGGTGCGATTGAAGGGGGTGTTTTTAAAGATTCATACGCGGTTGTGAATCGGGTTTCTGATATCATTCCGGTTGATTTTGGTATCCCAGGTGATCCTCCTTCACCACGACGCATCTTAGTATCACTCCTTGCATTGTTTCATGGTTTAGAACAAAAAGGAGAGGACGAAGGTTCTCATGATTCTGTTCATCCCCAATATTGAGAGCGTTTATGGAGATATTTTTTCACACGGAGACATTTGTAACAGCACTTGCTTTGTATGCTGGAGCAGCCATCCTTTCGCTGTTTGCTTTCTGGCAAGTACGTGATGGAGGAAAAACGGCCAACCGAGTGGCACACTTTGGTGCTTGTCTTGCCTCCCTCTTGTTATTGGCTTTCTCAGTCGGAGTGTTTTTGGATGGAGAAGGGAAAGCGCTTTCGTTCACGTCTCCTTTTCCGGGTATTTCTTTTGCTTTTCGTATTGATGGTTTGGCGGCGTTTTTCTTGGGATTGATCGGCGGTATCGCTGCGCTCGCGTCTTGGTTTGGAGTGAGTTATCAGAAGCATTTTATTGGAAAATATCATCTCGGATTTTTTGGGTTCTTTTATAATGCGTTTCTTCTCGGTATGGTACTCGCGGTATCAGCCAATCAGGCACTCTTTTTTCTGTTTGCCTGGGAGCTTATGTCTCTCGCCTCTTATTTCCTGGTTATTTTTGATCGGGAAGATACTCGAAATATTCGGGCTGGGTTCTTGTATTTACTCATGACGCAATTGGGGACCGTTTTTATTGCCTGTGCCCTCTTTTTGGCATATAAGGCGACCGGGTCATTTGATTTTGATGTGTGGCGATCAGTGGGGCTTGCCGCTCTTTCACCGGTGTGGCAGGGAGTACTCTTTGGCTCAGTTCTCATTGGTTTCGGGACCAAGGCTGGTATTATCCCGCTTCATATTTGGCTCCCTGAGGCGCATCCGGCTGCTCCTTCTCATGTCTCAGCATTGATGTCGGGCGTTATGATTAAGACAGCTATTTTCATGATTATTCGTTTTTTCTTTGATTTTTTTCCAGGTGCACCATTGGAGTGGGGATTGGTTATCCTGATTCTTGGGGCTATTTCATCTCTACTGGGCGTTTTGTATGCCTTGTCAGAGCATGACATCAAAAGACTTCTTGCATATCATAGTGTGGAAAATATTGGCATTATCTTGCTCGGTGTTGGCGCGGCGCTTGTGTTTGCGGGGTATGGTTTACAGGATTTCTTCGTTTTTGCTCTTGTCGCCGCTCTCTTTCACACGGCCAATCATGCGATTTTCAAATCACTTCTCTTCATGACTTCAGGTGTGGTAGTTGGCGTGACTGGAA
>CAYOHD010000052.1:0-6000 GCA_964403705.1 uncultured Bdellovibrionales bacterium
CGAAGAGTGCAGAGGGTTTACGGGCATGGTTTGCTGATATCAAGCATCAAGAAATGCTCTCACGTCTTCAGAAATGTGGAGTAATGCTCGTATTGCCCGAAAAAGAAAGAGGTCAACAAAAGCTGTTGGGGAAGACTTTTGTTTTGACGGGAGAACTCGTGTCCTTTACACGTGATGAAGCGAAAGATATGATACGAAAGCAGGGAGGAACGATTTCTTCCTCAGTCAGCCAGAAGACCAGCTATGTGGTCGCGGGAGCTCATCCGGGAAGTAAATATGACAAAGCCAAAGAACTCGGGGTGATGATTCTGGATGAGGCGGGACTCAAAGATCTTTTAGAGCATTGATGATTCTTATATATGATGACACAAGAAGAAGTAAAACATATCGCACTTTTGGCTCGCATCGGACTTTCAGATGAAGAGGTTACGAAATATGGCAAAGACCTTTCAACGGTTTTGGCTTGGTTTGAGCAGCTCGCGGGGGCTGATACGAGTCAGGTTACTCCCATTGGGCACATAACTGGTCGGAGTGATGTGGCACGAACGGATCAGGTTGTGCAAGCGGCTCGCGAAGTGCGTGACGGTATCGTGGCGGATTTTCCAGAACAGAAGGATGGATACTTGAAAGTAAGATCGGTTTTTTAGCGCACGCGTATGATCCGGGATTTACATGAACAACTGAAGAGCCAAGATATTTCCGCTGTTGAATTGGCAGAGCGTTCTTTCAAGATGATCGATGAGAAGGAAGGTGAGATTCAGGCGTTTTTGGATGTACGTCGAGAACAGGCATTGCGTGAGGCACAAGCGGTGGATCAGAAGATCATGCGCGGTGAGACGATTGATCTTCTGGCCGGTATTCCAGGGGCACTCAAAGATAATATGTGCGTGGCGGGAGAACGAACGACTGCTGGATCAAAAATTCTCGATAACTATATCGCGCCATATGATGCCAGTGTGGTTGAGCGATTGCGCAGGGTGGACACCGTGATGGTCGGCAAGACCAATATGGATGAATTCGCCATGGGTTCTTCGACGGAGAATAGCGCGTATCAGCGTACCAAAAATCCCGTAGACACCGAGTGTGTCCCGGGTGGTTCTTCTGGTGGGTCAGCGGCAGCCGTGGCAGCTGATATGGTAGTTTGGGCACTTGGGTCGGATACGGGCGGCTCGATTCGACAGCCAGCATCATTTTGTGGTTTGGTGGGGCTCAAGCCAACATACGGAAGAGTGTCTCGTTCTGGATTATTGGCAATGGCTTCGAGTTTGGATCAGATTGGACCACTCACAAAAACAGTAGAAGACGCGGCAATTGTTTTTTCGCGTATCGCGGGATTTGATCGAATGGATGCCACAACGGCCGAGCTTCAGGGAAAACCATTTGAGGATTTTTTGGACATGGATCTTCGGGGAAAGAAAATCGGTATTCCCCGAGAATATTTTTCGGAATCTCTGGACAAAGAAGTGCGTGCGGTGGCTCTGGAAGCACTGGAGCGTTTCAAGTCTCTTGGTGTGTCCGTTGAAGAGATTTCTTTGCCACATGCCGCTTTCTCTCTTCCTGTGTACTATATCATTATGCCGGCAGAAGTGAGCTCAAATCTCGCACGGTTTGATGGGATCAAGTATGGATTGCGTATCAATGACGAGCAGGATCGTGTCGCGAATACAGGACGTTTGCTTGAGACGTACCTAGACAGTCGAGCCTATGGGTTGGGCGCGGAAGTGAAGCGCCGGATTATGCTCGGGACCTACACGCTTTCGGCTGGGTACTATGATGCGTATTATCAAAAAGCGCAGAAGGTACGCCAATTGATTCGTCAGGATTTTGAGCGCGCGTACGAAACAGTGGACTTTATTTTTTCACCGACAGCCCCAGAAACTGCTTTCAAGTTCGGAGCCAAGACGGACGATCCTTTGACCATGTACCTTTCGGATATCTATACCGTGACTGCAAACTTGGCCGGTGTGCCTGCGGTATCATTTCCGATCGGGACTATTGAGAAGGATGAGAAGGCACTCCCTATGGGCGGACAACTTCAAGGGAAATGGTTTGATGAGGAAGGGATACTCGCGTTGGCACATCAATACGAACGTCTTGCTTAAAGCTATTCGATAAACAATCACACCAGTATGGATGCAAGTCCATTTGCCATGTATGATATCGGAGCGGGATGGCTCGCCGTGACTTTTGATTTTCTTCGGCATTCCTTCTTGTTTTCGGCGCTCCGAGCTTTTTTGTTTGTGTATGTGGTAGTCCTGTTTGTTGATATCGTTCTTCTGCTCGTCCTGCGTGGCGTGTCGGGAGACTTGCGAACGACGCTGCACGGGACATCTCGACCTTTGATTTCTCGCAACCAAATGATCGTGCGTTGGGAAAAAATTCTCGAACGTCTCGAAGGAGCCAATCTCTCTCAGTACAAAGTGGCCATACTCGAAGCTGAAGCCTTGGCCGAAGAGATTTTGACGGGAATCGGTTGGAAGGGGGGGCACATTGAAGAGCGTCTCGCGACGGTGAGTAACGCTCAGCTGGAATCACGCCCGGTTCTCTTGGAGGCGCATCAGGTACGAAATGCGATTATTCTCGATCCTCACTATCAGCTGACTCGTGAAGCGGCGGAAGAGACTTTAGCGAAGTACAAGCGTTTTTTTGATGAAGTTGAACTTTTCTGATTGAGAGGGTATTTTTTGGCTTGTTTTGGACATTGACATCTGACTGGAAAACTGATACTCTCTTTAGTGCAAGGCCCTCGGGGCTTTTTTAAATAGAAAAAACTATGGGTGCTCTCATGGGGTTTTTACGAGAAGCAAAGTCAGAACTTCTGCGGGTCAACTGGCCGAATCGCAAGGAAGTTATTCGCTATACGCTGATGGTAGTTGGTATCAGCCTGTTTGTAGCGATATTCCTTGGGACTCTGGACATGGCGTTTGGTTGGCTTGTTGAGAACTATCTTTTGCAAGGCGTCTAAAAAATCATTTTTTTGAAACAGTGCTATGGCAAAGCAGACACAACATCATGGACGCGCTTGGTATGTCATTCATACCTACTCTGGGTATGAGGACAATGTGGCGCGCAATATGAAGCAGCGTATCGATTCGATGGATATGCAAGACCATATTTTCGATGTGCTGGTTCCCAAGGAGAAAAAGATCAAGATCAAGGGCGGTAAACGCGTGACGATTGAGGAACGCATTTATCCAGGATATGTCTTGGTAGACATGATCGTGACGGATGCCTCTTGGTATGTCGTGCGCAATACCCCAAATGTTACTGGTTTTATCGGACTCGGGACCACACCTACCCCTATTGATCCCAAGGAAATCGAAACCCTCAAGAAGCGTATGGGAGTCGATGAACCAAAATACAAAATGGATGTCCATGCTGGTGATACAGTTAAGATCATTGATGGTCCATTTAAGAACTTTGAAGGCAAGATTGAAGGGACGGATGAAGCCAAAGGAAAAGTCAAAGTATTGGTCTCTATCTTCGGTCGTGATACTCCCGTGGAACTTGATTTCTTGCAGGTAAGAAAATCGTAAATACCGCCAATTCACCAATCTGTTAATCGATATATTATGGCCAAAGCAATTAAAACCGTCATTAAGCTCCAAATTCCAGCAGGGAAGGCGAATCCAGCCCCACCAGTGGGACCAGCTCTTGGACAGCATGGTTTGAATATTCAGGACTTCTGTTCCAAATTCAATGAGCAGACCAAGGATAAGATCGGCGATATCTACCCAGCTGAAATCACCGTGTATGAGGATCGCACTTTCACTTTTGTCTTGAAGACCCCACCAGCATCAGATTTGCTCAAGAAAGCAGCCAAGGCTGAGAAGGGATCAGCTAATCCACTCAAAACCAAAGTGGGAAGTATTTCCGGAGCTCAGTTGCGAGAAATCGCGGAGAAAAAAATTGTTGATTTGTCAGCCAACGATGTCGAGGCAGCTATGAAGATTATTGCCGGAACTGCTCGCTCGATGGGAATCAAGATAGAGAATTAAAGAATTATCCATAATTTTGTGGGACCTTGTTTCCTTGGGTTGGGGGAATGGGGGTTTGTACCACGATGAAGACTATGAACAGAGGAAAGAGCTACCGCGCCTCTTTTGACGCTATCGATGCCAAGAAGTTGTACACTGCCGAGGAAGCCATCGCTTTTATCAAGGAGCACAAGCTCGCTAAATTCGATGAATCGGTTGAGGTGCACATGCATCTCTCTATCAATCCGAAGAAATCAGATGAAGCTGTTCGCGCAACGGTTATCTTGCCGCACGGTACGGGACGTTCGCTTCGGGTAGCAGTCGTGACCTCAACCAAGGAAAAAGAGGCCAAGGACGCCAAGGCCGATATGGTAGGTGGCGAAGATCTGATCGCGGATATCAAGGAAGGTAAGGTAAACGCCGGAAAGGACTTTGATGTATTGGTAGCTACACCGGAAATGATGCCCAAACTCGCGTTGATCGCGAAGATTCTTGGTCCTAAGGGTTTGATGCCCTCTCCAAAAACCGAAACCGTCACCCCAAAAATCGCTGAAACGGTTGAAGCTCTGAAAAAGGGAAAAAAAGCGAGCTTCAAAAATGATGATTCTTCCAACGTGCATGTTTCGATTGGCAAGGTCTCCTTTACGGCGGAGCAATTAGCGGAGAATTATGCCGTGTTTGTCGAGACGGTCAATAAGGCAAAATCAGAAACTCATAAGGGAAAACTGATTGAAACCATCTCTTTGTGTTCAACCATGGGACCAAGCCTGAGACTCAAGGTGTAAAAGATTTCTCGTTTGTGTTTGTGTAAAAAACCGTCCGGAGCCAGAAGAGGCGATTGGGCGGTTTTTTGATGTCCTCATTGACGGCAGAAGAGACGGTAGAGTACAATGAAAAGGCTCAGAATAGCTATTTTTCTGATAAGGTTTTTGGTATATTAATTCTTTCTCTCTTTTGCGTTATGGCTCATTTTGAAATTGAAATAAAGAGTTTGATTGGTACCGAGGAACAAGCGGATGTATTTCGAAAAAAAATGGAGATGCTTTCGCCAGCACCGATTCTCAAGGGGAAGCATTCTCAACTCAATCATTACTTCACTGTTTCAGATACCCAATCTTTGTTCCAAAAAATCAGTCCGTATTTTTCAGCTGATGTGCAGGTGAGTCTGAAAAAAATTCTTGAAGAAGGACAGAATCACTCGATCCGGACCCGAGAGGCAGACGGGAGGGTGCTTCTTGTGGTCAAGGCGTCTATTGATGATACGAGTAGTTCCAACGGTATTGCCCGTATGGAATTTGAGGAAGTACCAGAAGGACTCTCTCTCGATGCTCTTGACGCATTGTTGCTTGAGAGTGGATTAGCGTATCAAGCCAAGTGGTCGCGTGATCGAGAAGAGTATCAGATAGGTGATGTGGCAGTGTGCCTAGACCGGAACGCCGGGTATGGATATTTGGCAGAGTTTGAAAAGGTAGTTGAGACCGCTGATGAGGCAGCCAGTGCTAAGTCTGCGCTGACTACATTGATGCAGCGCGTTGGTGTTGTGGAACTTCCGCAGGATCGTCTTGAGCGTATGTTTGCTTTTTATAATGAGCATTGGCCGGAGTATTACGGAACAGATAAGGTATTTACGGTGGAATAGAAAGGGAAATGGCAGAAGGGCATAATTTGCTAAGTAGGAAAAAGGTATGTTTCTCTCAGATCGTGATATAGAGAAAGCAGTGCAGGAAGGAGCGATTGTGATTCGTGATTTTGATCGTGAGCGTCTTGGACCGGCGAGTTATGATGTTATTTTGGATAACCAGTTTTCCATTACCGAACCGCATAAGACTCCCGTTATTGATCCAGTGAATAAGATTTTTCCAAAAATAAAAGAGGTAGAGGTGGCGGATGGAGAGGCATTTATGTTGTTTCCCGGTGAAACGATACTGGGTAAAGTACGTGACTACATCGGGAGTCGTGATTATCTCATTCAGATTTCAGGCAAAAGTAGTTTGGCTCGCATCGGACTCGTGGTGCATAATAC
>CAYOHD010000053.1:0-5980 GCA_964403705.1 uncultured Bdellovibrionales bacterium
AGTTCCTGGACCACTCGGATCTTTCTATGCGGAAATTTTGGTTATTTCAACTTCAGTAAAAGCCTGACGATGACCATAGTGGGTCAATTCGCGCTTTTTGGCTTTAAACTTAATACCGGTTACTTTGTCGGCTCGATCCTGACGGAGAACCGTGCCGGTGACTTTCGCTTTTGCAAGCACCGGAACACCCACGACTACCGACTTCTCATCCCCGGTAAAAAGCACTTCAAAATCAACAACGGAGCCAACCTCTGCTTCAAGCTTCTCAACTTTCACTTTGCTTCCCTCAGAAACGAGGTACTGCTTTCCCCCTGTACGAATCACAGCCAACATATTCGTGGAATCACAAGAAAATTAATACCGGCTTATTCTAGCGCTTTTCCGGTTTTCTGTCAAACGGTCACCCTAAGACACGCGCAGACATTACTCTCAGAGCTTATTTGAGCTGAGAAGTCACCCACTCAATGGCTTTTTGGAGTTGCGGATCTTCTTTATTGGTCACTTGTTCACGAGTCAAATCCACTTCTTCATCCGGAGCGATGCCCACCTTATTAATCTGATTTCCCTTCGGAGTTAACCATTTGGCTACCGTAATTTTGACCGCAGTATCCTTGTTGACGCTAATGAGTTCTTGCACGGAACCTTTACCGAAAGATTGTTTCCCAATCAGTCGTACATTCTCACGGCTTTCTCGGAGTGCTCCAGCTAAAATTTCCGAAGCACTCGCGCTCCCACCATTGATAATCACGCTCGTCGGAAGTTTCGAGAAAACATCTCCTGAATGAGTCTTGAGTTCCTTACGATTTCCCTTGCTGTTTTCTTCAATAACCACCACTGATTTTTCAGGGAGCAAGAAGCTCGCTATATCCACCGCGCTCGTCAGAAGCCCTCCTGGATTATTCCGAAGATCAATCACGAGTCCTTGCGCGCGCGCACTCACTGCCGAACGGATCGCTCGTTCGAATTCATCCGCGGTCTCATCACCAAAACGATTAATGCGTATATAGGCAATACCACCCTCCTTCATTTCAAATCGCGTACTCTTCACGTGAATCATCTCACGCGGTACAACAATATCTACCGCTTCCTCATCACCCTCGTGATAGATGTTCAAGGTAACACTCGTTCCCTTGGGACCACGGATACGACGCACTGCTTCTTCTAAATCAATATTGGCCGTTGTTTCATTGTCAATTTTCAAAATCTTATCCCCCGCCAACAATCCAGATCGTTCAGCTGGTGTCCCTTCGAGTGGCGAAACAATAGTCAATATCCCCTCTTTCAGAGCCATTTCCGCTCCAATGCCCTCGAAGTTTCCCGTCATGTCTTCCTGAAAATCCTGTTTCTCTTTTGGATCAAAAAAAGTGGTGTAGGGATCCCCAGTTGAAGCCAACATGCCATCAATTGCTCCATACAGCATCTGCTTAGCATCCAGTTTCGATTGATCGACAAACTTGTCCTTCAAAATATCCCAAACCTTCCAGAAAAGCGCAAAGTCAACTGCCTTATCCTGACTCTTTCCGTTCAAAATAACCGCCCCATTCACTGAAGTAAAGTCACTCTCAGAAGACAGCGAGTCTCGACCTTGCTCATAACCACCGAAAAAAGAGAGCGTTAAAAGACCCAAAAAAGCGAAAAAAAGAAACATTTTTTTGAACAGAAGAAATCCTCTCTCTCGTTCAGATGCGAGAGACACACGAGCGCTTTCTTCCGACAAGACATCATTATCCATATGTATTTTTATTATGACTCCTCCACGTGCGGAGTCGATTTTCCAAGATATTTCTGAAAATACCGAAACGCACTCATAATATGCCACCACGTCAACTGATTAAAGAAAATTCCAAATATGCCACCACGAGCACTTCCCTTGGCATGATAATGATATACTGTCGCTTCCGGACAGTATATCACCCGATATCCATGTTCCCAGAATCTACGACACCAGTCGACATC
Source organism: uncultured Bdellovibrionales bacterium (assembly GCA_964403705.1). GTDB lineage: Bacteria > Patescibacteriota > Minisyncoccia > Moranbacterales > UBA1568 > JAGOSP01. The sequence continues at coordinate 1,957 of CAYOHD010000053.1, forward strand.
CTCCATGTACATAAAGAATCGATCATCCATCGGTCCAACACGCAGTGCCGCCACTCGATCAACAAACATCGCTGAGCCCGTAATCCAATCCACTGCCTTTGGAACGCTGTGATCATAATCTCTCATCACAAACCAATCAAGATGTTTTTTCCCGAACGGCAAACGACCCAACCAGGTACGGCGATACAGTATTGTCTGAGGTCGGTAATAATGAAAGCAACTCAGTTGAAGCGTTCCATTAAAATTAATCTGTTTCGGGCCAATGAGTTTCGCTTCCGGATGAGACTCCATATAGCTTATCAGTGCCGGAATGGTTTCCTTGTTGATAAGGATATCGCTATTGATGAGAAAAATGTATTTCCCGCGCGCTTCGGTCAAAGAAACATTAAAGAGTGTTTTGAAACCAACATTAGCAACAAAGGGGAAAAATCTGGCTTGAGGAAATTCCTCTCGCATAATCAGTTCCGTATCCTCTCCAGTTGCGCTATCAGCGACGATAATCTCGTATGCAAATGACACTGAAGAGAGTTCCCGGTAAAGCGCGGAGAGGCAGAGACGAAGAAGTTCCGGATTCTTATATCCGTTCACGGCGATAGTGATAATCGGCTCCCTAGAATCGTGAATCATGACATGTACTACTCACAATGACTCCTGCCATCCATTAAGGAAGAGTCTGAAATAAAGCCCGGATTTGATCATAATTATTTCCACGCGGAAGCAGAATATACCCAGCTGATGGGTCATTTTCTTCTGGATGGTAGAGCAATCCCTCTTCTGTTGTATCGAGGACTCTCGATTGCGGTTCGACATCACCGAGCTTGACATAGAGATCATACATGCGCTGCATCTCCCATGCCTCAAAGTTCGTCCGAACATTATTACTCAGGCTTTCCATTATACCAGTCACCTTATCAAAACTGGTGAGGGTCCCCGTACTCATGGCCTGCTTTTTGATAGCTTCGATAACGATATGCTGACGTTTCGCGCGCTCAAAATCGTTCGAAGTTTTTCGTGATCTTGCATAGCAAAGAGCCTTGTTCCCATCAAGTATGTTTTCACCAACACTCAACTTGAAATCCCCCCCACATTCAACATTTGGGTTGTAACACAATGGGTATGCCTTGGCGACATAGCGAGAACCGTTCTTACGCGTATGATATTTGTATTCATATTTGGCCGGTTTTGTCGGCACCGTGAAAACATATGCATCACATACCTGCGGCTCACGGAATTGTAATGCTTCTTCAAACGGCTGATCAAGAACAATCTTGACCCCACCAAGAGCATTGACGAGATCCTTAAACCCCTGAAAATCAATCGTAATAGCATACGGAATATCAAGACCTGTAATATCTCCGACAATAGTCCTCATATCTTCCATTCCTCCCCCACCCGGTTTCCGTTGTTCACCCAGAGCAAAAACGGCATTAATTTTCCTCTGCTCATCCCGATTTGGCACTTTTACATACAAATCACGTGGAATAGAAACCAGTGAAGCTCGTGTTTGATCCTGATCATTCTGCTTCGGATGAAGAGAAAGCACCATGATAGTATCCGCCAATAACCCACCACCATCCATACCTGCTCCACGCATGCCAAGGAGTAAGATGTTGATTTTACCTGTTTCTTCCCCGTGCAGCTTCTTCTCAACACCGGGCAGATTTTTCACCAGACTTTTGAAAATATTCGCATTCCCGTCTGAAATCCTATTAAGCAGCGCTCCAGTTTTCCAAGCAAAAACTCCCCCAACCAACAAGGCAAGTACAAAAACAACCAACACAATACGCAGCCATTTCCGCTTACGATTTGGTTCGGTATTTCTTTTCTCAGGAAATGAATTTGGGGAAGCGCCCCTCATGAAAGGTTTATGCATAGTAGATGTCAGCTAATAATTGAGCGCTTTTTGACCATGAAAACTGTTCAAAGCGGATTTTACCCGCTTCAATAAGCTGTTTTCGTTGATCTGAGTGAATGGTAAGAGTATACAAAACTTTCGCGCATATATCAACCTGCTCAGGATGAAAATATACCGCAGCATCTCCCGCAACTTCCCGGAGACACGGGATATCTGAAGCAGCAACAGGAACCCCCTGGCTCATCGCCTCCAGAAGCGGAATACCAAAACCCTCATACAAAGAAGGAAACACATAGCCAGTCGCGCCTTTGATAAGAGCCGGCAAATCATCTTGTGCAACAAAACCAGGAAAAATGACTTGCTGACCAAGATCCAATTCAGCGATCACATGATCAATATTCTGATCAAAGTGATGCGCTGACCGATTCCCAACCAAGACAAGCTTGATGTCAGCATCATGCTTCCTGAGCTCCGCAAAAGCGCGGATAAGAAATGGAAGATTCTTTCTTGGCTGCAGTGTTCCCACAACAATTAAATATCGCTCAGGCAATCGGTATTTTACGCGTACTTTTAAGACCTCTTCCTGAGATGCCTCTGCCATAAACTCAGACGAACAGGCATTGGGTATTACGGCTATCTTCGCGGATTGGACGCCGTCAAAATAACGGAGAATTTCATCCCGGGTAAACTGAGAAGGAACAATCACTGTATCGGATCGTTTGAGTGACCGCGGAATAAAGAAACGGAGAAACATACGGTCTCTCCAGTCAACAAACCATGGAAGAGCACAAAAGGAAACATCATGAATATGAACGACTACCCGCGTTCGACTGGGAATAAAAATTGGGAGAATATACTGGGTATGGAAGACATCCACACGGCGCTTCAAAAGAAAGAAGGGCACCGAAAATAAATTCCAAATAAATCGATTTCTGCCAGCAAGCGACACCACCTCAATATGTTCTCTCCCCACGATATTGAGCTCGTGATGAAGGGCGGCCAATCTTCCCATCTCGGTTTCATCAGTTAAGAGAAGATATCGGTTCTCTCGGTCGAGCGCCACTATTTCTTGCGTTAATGAACGAAACACCATTTCGTCTCCTGTTCGTCCTTTGCCAATAAGCCTGATATCAATAGCAATTGTTTTCATACGTCATGCAAAAAAATCATTCTGCCTTTTTGGGAAACAGCACCCCACCTAAACCAAGAAAAGCAAAGAAGATACCTAACAAAATCCCTGAGTTAAACAAATTGAATATTGTGAATCCGATCCATGTCAGGTGCAAAAACAAAGAAAGAGCAATTTCAGATCCCCCTCCAGACAGGGCCTGCCTTCCTGATTGAAAACCGTACAAAAACCAGAGCATTGAAAATGCGCCCAATCCAATCAAACCGCTCCCAAGCCAAAACTCGAGAAATATATTACTGGCATTCAATATCGATCCACGTTCATCAGCCCCGAGATGCGTCCCCACCATCCCCCAGCCAATTCCCAAAAAAGGATGTTCGCGAATCAAGCTCGTCACCTGTCCATATACCGACCGTCGCAAAGAAACATTCGGGTCATCACGACTGATCTCCTCAATCACGTATCCTGCCTCACGAAAAGTCGCTCGTTCTTCTAAAAGAATATGCTGGCAACCATAAGAAACAAGTTCATCAACAGACTGTATCTGTTTTGGGGATTGATTGGCCTCACGGCAGGCAATAGTGATTTTTTGTTCTCCACCTATGGATACTGCTCGATCAAACACAGAAAATCGGGAGAGATGGAGAGCTGGTACAGCGACCAGCGCCAGACACACTACCGCTCCCGCTTTACCAATCAATGAAAAAGCTTTCTTGGGATTTCCAAGTTTTATGAACGTTACCAGTGAGACTCCCACAAAGAAGATTCCCATACCAGCCATACCCAGCCAAGCGCTTCGAGTCAGAGAGATAACAAGAGTAAGTGTCCCGATAAACAATACCCCGAGCGGCAAAAGCGTTTGTATCCAATGTTTCCGGAGAATTTCACTACGATACAGCCAGGCCAAAGCAAGGGCTATCGGGAATAAAAGATACATCCCCAACCAATCTGATTCCGCGAATGTCCCATTGGGTCGACCAGCCATCACCTGAAAACTTTCTTTCCCAAAAGCAAAAAGAATATTCTGCGCAATCGACCAC
>CAYOHD010000054.1:0-5952 GCA_964403705.1 uncultured Bdellovibrionales bacterium
ATCTTGGCCCGATATTCTTCTTCCGCAGCCTCACTAAAGTATTCCAAGAAAACGTCGTCTCCTTCTCCTGAAGGACTCTCAGTAACCATTCCGCCACTCTCGAAAGGTGCCACCGTCATCACCGAGGAAGTTTCTACAGATGGTGCTTGAGCCGAAACACCCTGATCAAATAGAGCGAAGGTAATCGCTGTTACAAAAACACCAAAGGCCACTCCACTCGCGAGAGAAATGTAGAGCGCCCGCTTGGGAGAAGTAAAAAAAAGATATTGGGACCCGCGCATTTTGGCGAGTAATACAACGAAGAATCCCGTGACATCGCCAAGACGTACTCGTACAGAAGTCAGATCTAAACTAAATTTGGAATGATGTTGTTGTTTATGGAAAGCGTTTTTTTTCACTATCGGCTCATACGCCATAAGCGGTCGAGATGATACAGGTTCCTCCCGCTGCTCCTGCCTCGAATCAGCAAAAAATCTGCCTACGGAACGTGTCGGTAACACAGGAGATGGTGGCAAGCACCGCTGTACTCCATCTAAACTTTTTCTCTGCGAAGGGTTTGTTTTCATTTGATATTGACGTGACTGTATTTTTTATTTGTTCTCATCCAGTGTCTGACTCACCATCTCTTCTGTAAGGCCGGCTTTTCTGAGAAACTCTTTTTTAACATCTGGCTCCCCGATAAAACAGTTCCCGTCCGAGAAAAGGAATGGTACACCGATGTCTTTGACCGATAATCCGCAATTCTCCGCTCGACGATTCATCTCCTTCGCATTGGTGCGATCTTGCCAGACCTCTTTCTGTTCAAAGATTACTGTGTCCGCAATACGCTTTTCATCAAGAAACTTTCTGACATTCTCACAATGAGAACAACCATCGCCCCAGTACAGAGTCATTGTGTCAGAAAGCAAATTCGCATCAGATTCCTTTCCATCACGTATCCCCCATACCACGATTACACCAATCAAAACCGCCAGACCGATACCCATCCAAACATTCGTATTTTTCATGATTTCTCTTTCTTAAAAAGCCGTTCTATTATAGCATATTTTTCTGCGTTTTCATCGACCCGCGGGTTAATCGCCAGAGCCATACTCCCCCAAAGAGCAAAAGTCCCAAAGAGAATATCTGTCCCAGGGAAAAAAAATGAGCAATTAAGCCAACTTGTGCATCTGGTTCTCGCCAATATTCTAAAATAAATCGACTGGCACCATAACCAAAGAGAAACCATGCTGTCAAAACACCTGAGCGGTGTTTTTTTCTTCCAATCCAGTGAAGGAATAGAAATAAGGCTACTCCTTCACCAAGCATTTCATACAACTGTGAAGGATGCCTCAATACATCTCCGATTGCTCCGGAAAAAAACATACCCCATACCACATCTGTAGGCCTCCCCCAAAGCTCTCCGTTGAAAAAATTCCCCAGTCTTCCAAAAATAATGCCGAGCGGTATTAAAACTACCCATCTATCTGTCCATGTCAAAAACGAACATTTATTTGTCCTGGTCCACCAAAAAAGTCCACCAGCTGCCCCAAGTAACGCGCCATGAAAACTCAATCCTCCTATGCCGGAAAAGTGCCCCGTCACCGGATCAAATGGCCAGAAAATCTGTATCGGATATGCCAGAAAATACGCAGGAGCATACCACAACACATATCCCAAACGAGCACCTAAAAAGGATCCAACAAGTATCCAAAAAAACATGTCTTCGAGCTTCTGTTCCGTAATATCCCAAGAAAAACGTCTTCGATATACCAACAGAGAAAACCACACTGCTCCCACCCCCAACATAAAACAGATCGCATACCAACGAACAGAAAAAATACCGATTGAGAAAAAAATCGGATGAATATGCTCCGGAAGATGCTGCCACCACCCACTCATGCGCCTGTCTTTGCCTGATTGTAAGACTTCAGTTGATGATGAAATTCTGTGGTATAAATCTCAGCCAATGCAAGAAAAAGAGCTACGATAATAGGCCCTATGATGAAACCTAATAAACCAAAGAAAGAGAGTCCCCCAAGTGTCGCAAAAAAGACGAGCAACGGGTGCATATGCGTATCGCGACCAACCAGCTTGGGTCGGAGAATATTATCAATAGTTGACACGACTCCCAAGCCAACACCCAAGACAAAGAGTCCCTGCCAAATATTTCCGAGGAGGAGCAATATCACCCCCGCCGGAAACCATATGATCCCCGCCCCAATCATAGGAATAACAGAAAAGAACACCATAATCATGCCCCAGATAAATGGCGACGGAACACCGACAATCCAAAATGCCAGCCCGCCCAGCGTTCCCTGCACAATACCGACCAGGAGAGTTCCCTTGATAGTGGCGCGACTGATTGAAACGAATTTTTTCATGAGCATACGATCGTGTTCATCTCGCAGTGGGCTCAGTCGAGTCAGGTAGTTGATTGCCCGAACACCATCAACCAAAAAATAAAAAAGAGCAAAAAACATCACAAAAATCCAGAAGAAAAAATGCGCGATACCCTGATAGGCTGCTTGAAGGAGAACCAAGGCATTCTTACTCACTGCCCGAAGATCCGCTGAGAAAGTATCCGTATTGAAAACATTTGTTTGAAAGACATTTCCAATAACTGGCAATTGTCCGACACTTGTGAAAAAACGCGCAGCAATAACCTCTGTCGACTGTCCTTCACCGATGGAAGTATACAAAGAACTCGCCTCCCTGATAGCGAAAGTAAGTGAAACAAAGACGGGCGCCACAATCACAAAAGCCACCAAAAGACACGTCAGTAAAGCACTGGTCGTATGACTTTCTCGGGTTTCACGCAGCAACCAGCGATATGGACGCTGGAAGAGGACGGCCAGAATAGACGCAATAATGATAGCCGAAAAAAACGGGAGAAACAAAAACGCAACCCCGATGGCCGCCAAAAGGAAGAAAAGGAAGAAAAAATATGTATTGAAGTGACGAAGTTCCATAAGAGTAACTTCATTATGACATGAGAATCTCAGGAAAACAATCCTTCCCAAACGGTTCACTCGTTTGTCTACAAAGAAGCAAGAAAACTTCGAAAAGATTCACGAGGATACATGGCAAATGGAAATTGCCCCGCCAAGATTTGTACATTCACCAATATGATTCCCCTCACTTTATCTTTCTTCGGAGGGCGCACCGAAACAGTAAGACCATACTGATCAGTAAACCATTTCTTAATACCGGCTCGATCCGTAAAACCTTCCGGCAAGAGAAAGGGTGTGTACACTTTTGTATCCCCTGAAAAATACTGCCGGTGAAGTGCATGTAAGACAATATATACAGGCGCTCTTCCCCAATCAGTTTGTGAGTGATTTTCAGATTGTTGATTTTTCATCTGCTCTTGTTTGCCTTTCTCTCGCCAATATTGGCATTTTTCAACCAATGGACACGCGGCGCATTTCGGACGGCTGGTACACAAACTACTTCCAAGATCCATCAGAGCAGCATTCAATATCTTTGCGTGAATCCGAAAACGTCCGTCCATTTCTAAAGCACGTTCAGATTTTTTGGTGCCGAAAAAAAATCGTCCGATAACACGTCGGAGATTCGTATCCCACGCCAGTGTATTCTGGTCATAAGCGAAACTCGCAATGGCCGCTGCCGTATACGGACCGATACCCGGCAGAGTATCAAGGGCCGCTATCGATGTCGGGAAAAATCCTCCGCGCTCCCTCACTACTCGCTCTGCAGTCAGGAGCATATTGCGCCCGCGGGCATAATAACCCAGTCCCTGATAGTACGGCAAAAACTCTTCCCATGACGCTTGTGCCAAAATTTCCACCGTTGGAAACCTCTTCAAAAACCGCTCATAATACCCAATTACCCGCGATACCTGTGTTTGTTGAAGCATGATTTCGCTGACCCATACCTCATACGCGGTTATTCCTTCTTTACGCCACGGTAAATGCTCCCGTCCGGCTTTCAGAAAAAAGTCAGTGACCCGTGTCTCGAAATAAAATATCGTTTCTTTTTTTATCGACATACATTTCATTTCCTCTCCCCGAATGAGACCGAACTTAAGAAATTTCTCACATGAATAAAGATGGGTTTCTCCTATTTCCATAATCATCGACTCGATTCTAGACTATCAATAGATATACTGCTAGTCTAGAATCAAATTGAATACATTTATCTTTAGTAAGACTTTAGAGTTATCCCACCAGCGTAAAGTTTCAGTTTTTATGAACATGGAAAAGCCTAAAAGTGTGCAAGAGCGGCCCCGGGAAATGTATCTGAAAGAGCGTTTTTTTGAATATGTCGTTTCTGGATCAAAAACGACCGAATTGCGCGTAGCGTTTGAATCATTTTCCCGAATCAAAGTCGGTGATGAAGTCATATTCAAATCAGGAGATGGCCGATCAGTCAAAGTAGAGATTATCGACGTAAGAAAATATCATAATTTGGATGAGGTGTTGCAATCCGCAGATGTTTCGAAGCTTGTCCCAAATATGACGAAAGAACAAATTCGAAAAGTTGCCCCGACTATTTTTTCCGAAGCTGAAGTGAAGAGATACGGCTTAGTGTTATTTTCGTTCAAGATCATACAATAAATTCATTGCTCGAATTCCAAAAAAGACGCGAGGATTATCTATGGAAACTCGTCGTCACCTCAAGACTGAGAAGATAACGCCATTTCAGAACGTACTTGAGTTCGATATTCTTTTCCATAAAAGCCCAAAGCGGGTGCGACTATCAACCTTTTTTGATGCCCCATATTTCCCAATATGCAGCGAGGAAAAGGATGGTAGTCGCACCCACACGGAATACAAGAATTCAGTCAGATTCCAGATTCGATTAAGCGATATTGCTTCGAGGAATCCTTCATGCAATCACCCCACCACCGAAGCAATACTCGCCGTCATAAAAAACCGCGTATTGCCCAGGAGCAATGCCTTTTTCTGGCTCAAAAAGTTGAACGGTAATTGTCCCGTCTCGGTGATAGAGTAGATGTGCTGAAAGGAATTTCTCCCCATGACGAATCTTCACTCTTAAATCACGAGTTGATGGTTTTCTGACAATCCAGTGCGGCGCCATCACTTTGAATTGGTCTCGCAACATTCCCTCGCTCCGATAATAATTCGACACAAAAATCTCATTCTTCTCAGGTCGCTTCTCTACCACATACCACGGTCCACCCGAGAGTCCAATTCCCTGACGCTGTCCGATGGTGTAATACCAAAATCCCTGATGCTCCCCCAGTTTTTTCCCTGTCTTCCAATCGATGATATCTCCTGTCCGTTTTCCAAGGTGGTATTCCAAGAAACTATCAAAGGCAATCTTTCCCAAGAAACAAATTCCCTGACTATCTTTACGTGTCGCGTTTGGCAACTGATAGCGCAGAGCGAGCGCTCGCACTTCTGCTTTCCGCAAATGTCCAATCGGAAAACACGCATGTGCTATTTGTTCCTGTGAAAGCTGTGAAAGAAAATATGTCTGATCTTTCAAAGAATCAGGGGACATCTTTAGCCATGTCTTTCCGTCTAAAATTTCTGTTTGAGCATAGTGTCCAGTAGCAATCCGATCAAAATTCTTCCCGACAGCATCAAAGAATGCGCCAAACTTAATCCGTGAATTACACAGCATATCAGGATTGGGCGTTCGGCCGGCATTGACCTCGGCCAGAGTCGCGGCCACCACCCGTTCCCAATATTCTTTCTGAAATGGAATGATTTCGAGCGGCACATCCGCTGCCTGACACACCGCTCGAATGTATGATAAATCCTCTTCCCATGGACACTCACCCAAAAAAGCCAGCTCATCTTCAAGCCAGATCTTCATATAGAAAGCATGGACCTCATGCCCTGCCTCTTTGAGTAGACGCAAAGCTACCGAACTGTCTACCCCACCAGAAATAAGCATCGCGATACGCATACAAAAAATCCTCAAAAAAAACCATGCGACTTTTCAGTCTTTCGGATCTGTGTAAACATATGATTACGTCGC
>CAYOHD010000055.1:0-5832 GCA_964403705.1 uncultured Bdellovibrionales bacterium
CACCATGAGAGCTGCGCGCCAAGTCAGACTCCGAAAAAGACCTCCTATGAAGAGTACTTGTTTTTTGCAAGCCGCGATACAAGCAACCACATGTCGGCGTCGAAGATACGCTTTACCATAACTCCCCTTGCGCGAAACCGAATAACTCGAAAGGAATTCCTCCAAACTCTCCGCTTCAATCACTGTTTGTGTTCTTGGTTTTTCTTGAGCAACAAAGAGTGACTCCTTAACCGAGTGAAAGAACCATTTCAAACGAGTGAGAAGAGTACGGGCTGAGACATTTTTGGACGGCTGTCTTTTTGAAACCAAAAAACATTCCTGAGTAAAAAGGAATTGCCGTATTGCTTTTAATATTTTTTTTGTAGCTTTTTCGAGAAAGCGCATGTAATCTTTTTGCGCGGATACCCTGCTCATAAGAAAAACCTTTCCTATGTATACAGAAAATTTTGAGAAATATTCTCTTCCTCAAGTATACTCAAAATCACACAATTTTACAAAGAAAAAAACGTGAGTCTGATACTTTTAGACTATTTTACATTTCGATACGATACTCTGATACATTTTCTCTTGAAACTACACGTACGTAAAAAAACACCTGTCTTCTCATAAACCAATTTTCATAATCTGTGTTATGAGAATTAAGAGAGTCATTAAGACAATACGTATCTTCTTACCCCCGCAGAAAGACCAAAAAACACCGCATTTACGATAACGACTGTTGCACCAGCCGGAATATCGGCAAAAAACGAGAGTGTCACACCAACTAATACCGAAATAATAGAGAATACCCCCGCATACACAAACGCCCGAGCAAAACCTGGAGCAACTTGAAGCGCAGAAACAGCTGGGAGAATCAAAAGAGCTGATACCAACATAATGCCGACAACTTTGACCGCCAAAACAACCACAATGGAAGTCAGAACCACTAAAAGTGTATTAATCATCTCCGTCTGTATACCGCTCACCTTGGCATATTCCTCATCGAAGGTCACAGAAAAAAGCTTCCAATAAAAAAACGCGACAAAACCAAGGACAATGACTGAAAGAATCAGGGAAATCCATACTTCCTCCCAACTAACTGCCAAAATACTCCCAAAAAGATAACTAAAAAGATCTACATTAAACCCTTGGGAAAGACTCGCCAAGATAACACCGGATGCAATAGCCACTGATGAAACTATGCCGATGGCAGCGTCACTATATACAGCTGTTTTCTGTGAAATCTTGAGTATAAGATATGAACTAACAGCTACGATTGGAATAGCAACATAAGATGGGTAAAATCCAAGAAACAGCCCAAGTGCGATTGCTCCGAAACTCACATGGGACAAACCATCACCAATCAGGGACATATTTCGTAAAACGAGGAAAAGTCCTAATGTTGAACAGGTAAGCGCGACAAAAGATCCTGCGATGAATGCTTTTTGCATAAAATCGTACTGGATCAGTTGTATGAATGCGATATCCATATATCTCTCTTATTGATTCATATTCAGTTCACTCTCTAAAAATCCACGTGAATCGAAGCATGAGGGAAGTCATGCGTCGGACCATAGTACAACAATTCTCTATCCATATACAGGAGTGTACGCGCGTATCGTCCAATATATTCCGTATCATGCGTGATTAAGAGAACTGTAATACCACGCTCCGCATTTATCTGCTTCAAGAGTTGAAAAAGCGACTCACGAGCATCTGGATCCAATCCAGTAGAAGGCTCATCAAGAATAAGCATATCAGGCCGACTCACCAAAGCGCGCGCCAACATCACGCGCTGATACTGTCCGCCAGAAAGTTGTGATACCTGCTTTGAAGCAAGACCTCCGATGTCGAGACTTTCAAGAGACTCAGAGACAGCCTGACGCTCATTAAAACCAGAACGATAAAGCAATTGTTTCCCACCGACGAGACCAAGGAATACGACTTCCTCTGAAGTTGCCGGAAGGAGAGGGTTGATCCGAGCCTGTCTCTGAGGAAGATATCCAATACGCCGATAGAGTTCCGGTGATCCGGGTGGGTGACCGAATACCTCCACCTTCTCAGCCCGAGAAGGGGCTAGTCCTAACAACGCCCGTACAAGAGTCGTTTTCCCAGCCCCATTTGGACCCGCAATACCGACGAAGTCTCCTTGAACAACGGCAAAGGAAACCCCCCTAACGACCGAAGAACCGGCAAAAGAGACTGCTAAGTTTTCAACATCAATTACGTTCATATATTCTCAATTTGCTCTCAATGACAACCTAGTCCAGTCCGAAGATTCATCAGATTTTCTTTCATGATCCCAAGGAAAGTGGTTCCTTGGACATAATCATCCTTCCCGATATTATGCGCCGCATTCAAAAGCAGCATTTTGGCTCCGGTTTCTCGAGAAAGAGTTTCGGCGATTTTCGGGCTCGTTAATTCCTCGTAGAACACATATCGGATATTACTCTTCTTCACCTGTTCAATCAGTTCAGCTATATCTTTCGCGCTTGGCTCTGCATCTGGAGCAAATCCTTGAGCTGCCGTATACCCCAATCCGTATCGACTAGCAAGATAACCAAATGCGTAGTGTCCACCATACACAACCTGTTTCGTCGCGCACGATGTGAGTCCTGAACGGTATTCAGCATCCAGAGCAACAAGCTTCGCTCGATATTCAGATGCATTTTTCTTGTACATATCAGCATGCACAGGGTCGCGCTCAATAAGAACCATCTCAATAGCAGAAACCATATGTGCGGCATTATCGAAGTCAAGCCACACATGAGGATCAAGTCCCCCGTGATGGTGGTGGTGACCGACTTCTTCTGGCTCCTGCGCGATAGCCTCAACATCCTTGAAGGTCATATCTTTGAAAAAATGATCGTTTCCCTCGAATTCCGTCGGCATATGCTCCGTAAAAAAAACATATGTCCCTGCCACATCGATCTTTACAGTAAATACCGTTTCATCCTTTGATGGATCAAAAAGAAGTTGATACCCGTGGCCTGACATGAGTACCGTATTTGATTGCGTCTCTGTTTGTGTTCCATTCAGGAGTGCTTCACCTGTTTTCTCAACAGCCTCTATCCCTTCAGCACCTTCAACGGACGAAGACACTACTGCCATCTTCATAGTTGCTTCGGCATATTTACCATCCACCTTGGCAAAAGACCACTGATATTCTCCTGGCTGGAGCAAGAATACTTCAGCCCACTCAAAAGAATGCCCTGCTTCGTGCTCATGTTCCACTTCTGCCGCCTCTTTCATTAATGTTATCCCTTCGCTTGAATCTACTATTGATACTGATGATCGGATACCTTTACGCAAATCTTCCGCCCACGGCTCCATCGCCTTTCCGGTATAGACAAATATATCAGCCTGATCAATCCGAACCATATCACTCGGTTTCGGTTCAAATGAGTGTGATTCAACTCCTGGTGGGAGGAGCAAAGAAACGTCAACGTAGTCACCCCCGATGGATTTAGCAAAGTCATAAAGCGGGAATAGCGTCGTCACGATAGAAACTTTCTTTGATTGATTTTCCAAGCTTGATGGCTGCTCAGAGGAGGATGTCCACCAAACGATACTGAAAACAACAAGCGCTAATACTCCCCCTAGCCAAACAAATTTATTACTCATAGTACTTTTTTATACATTTTAAAATACGCCCTCTTAAAATTACCCTGCGCGACATGCCACAAAACCCTGCGTCAGAAGTCCTCGCTCAAGATTCTTACCGATGAACACGATACGACTTTTCCTTGGTTCGCCCCCCCAATCGACCGACGGAGCAATCTCGAACAACATGTGTACACCTTGTAAAATTACTTTCCTTTTCTCCCCAGGAAACGCCAATACCCCTTTATAACGATAAAGATCATTTCCATACGCCTGAACAATAAAATCTAAAAATGCTGGAATGCCCGAATGTCGATATCATGGTCAACCTCGACACCAACCGACCCTACGGCGTGATCATGACTATGTGATGGACGAAATGAGCGTTCAAAGACAGGAGAAATACGAATCCCAGACCCATCACTTATCTTTAGCGCGAATTCACTTGGCTCATGTTCTGAAAAGAACGCGAAGAATCCACCGGCAGGGATCTCCATTGGAAGCTCTAATCCCTCTTCTGGGATATCAATTTGATATGTTGATTGCATCGGAATCATCTTCGAACCAGTAGAGACTCTGGCTTGTACATCAGAAAAAAGAATTGCCCCTGCATGCGCTATCTGGAGAAGAGCATCCTCAGTTGAACTCTTTGTCTGCACACCCACAAAAAATACTTTCATAGATCGCTCATCCCCATTTGGTCTCAATGAAAGCCGGTATGATCCGGTATCAAACCGATACCATGCCCCATATTCAAATGGATACTCAACCTCAAGGAACGACGGATCAATCTCCACAGCTCTACTTGTATCAAAACTCCCAATTCCCACCACTGATTCAATGGGAATATCGGCCTGTCTCGCACGTTGGACTTTTGCAAATCGGTTTATCGATCCTATTGCCCGCTCTACCTTGATAAGCTCTTCTTCAGAAACAAGATCCGTTTTATTGAGAACGATAATATCTGCAAAGGCAATCTGCTGTTTCGCTTCATTTGATTCATGCAGATGCAAACCAATATGCTTCGCGTCAACCAATGTTACTATGGCATCTAATGCATAAGCATCTCCAATATCCGGATCAGTCAAAAATGTCTGCGCCACAGGAGATGGATCCGCCATACCTGTTGTCTCAATGACTATATACTCTGGTCGATTGCTCCGATGCAAGAGATCTTTCAAAATTCGCACCAAATCACCCCGAACCGTACAACAAATACATCCATTGTTCATCTCAACAATTTGTTCCTTTTCACGAATTACGATGTCCTGATCGACACCGATTTCTCCAAATTCATTTTCGATCACAGCAATCCGTTTTCCGTGATTTTCACGCAAAATCCTATTCAATAAAGTCGTTTTTCCGGATCCAAGGAAACCGGTAAGGATAGTCACTGGAATTTTTCCCATACGATATGTTTTACTTAACTAATTGACAAGTCCGACACACCCCAAAAAACTCCAACGAATGATCTACTACTCTAAACCCATCTTTTGTAAGAAAATATTTTGCTGACCACTCCTTTGGTTCAACAATATCGACATGCTGAATATGACCGCAAGAAGTACATATCGTATGATGATGATGTGTCCCAGAAAGCTCATACAAGGCAACATCGTTACGCAGAAATAACTCCCTGATATTTCCTGATTTCTTGAGGTTTTCCAGTTCTCGGTATACTGTCGTTTTATTGAACGTTTTTCCACGTTCAGCAAGCGCATACATAATAACGTAAGCAGAGATTTGCTGATTACATATAGTAAAAAACGTAATAATTTACTCGCGAGAACAAAACCTTAGAAAGCCATTATTAGACATATCGCCGATGATACTCTTGACATGCTGATTCATATTTGCAACTTGGTTGCATTTTATCCTATAATCATATAGTAATGCAACAAAGTTGCATCTGTCAAGAATAACCAAAATGACTATGTGCCTCGCTTGTGGAGACCCCGGACAAATTCAATCGGAGATATCCGCCCTACAGTACATGCTCTCGAGTCTTCCGATGGTCTCATGGTTAATATTCATCACCAAAAAATATGTGTATGAAAAAATAAAAATTATTCTCACAAAAATTATCCGCCTCCACCCCATTCTTATGCATCATCAAACACCTCCATTGCAATCATCAAAAATCTGGGACGAACCCGTAAGACCCCCTGAAAAAAATAAGCACGGAGATACAACATCTCTCCCGACAATATACAGCTCTCCGCAAAGAATTCTCATACGATTAAAGCAGAG
>CAYOHD010000056.1:0-5789 GCA_964403705.1 uncultured Bdellovibrionales bacterium
GCATAATACCGCGGGAATTGTTAATCCGGGACACTTTCTCAATATCACGCTTGAGCTCTCAAATTTGAATCGAGTACCGATTGTCCTCAGACCCGGTATGCAGATTGCGCAATTGACTTTCTCTTGTCTGACCTCACCGGTGGAGCATGACTATGAGAAAACAGGCCGTTTCAATGGAGATAATTTCAAGAAAAACTTCTCACCATCAGAGCGCAAAAAACTGACTCGATCAGTTCGCACGAGTAAGAAGCGTGTGCCGAAAAAGAAATCCGTATAATGACAAAGACTATGGAGAAGAAGCATCCAGAATATCAGTACCTGGATTTGTTGCAAGAAATTTTAGACACAGGCGTGCGGCAAGAAGATAAGGGATCAGGCGCGGTGACCTATAGCGTTTTCGGTCGACAGATGCGTTTTGATTTATCAGAGAGCTTCCCGCTTCTGACGACGAAGAAAGTCTATTGGAAGGGTGTGCTGTTTGAGTTGTACTGGTTCTTGTCTGGACAATCGAATATCCGTTTTTTGTCTGAAAACGGTGTCCATATTTGGGATGATTATCCGTATAAGATCTATCGTGAACGGGCCATGCGTGGTGAATTACCCGATATGACGAAAGAGGTCTTTGTACAGAGCATTATCGATGATGAGGAGTTTGCCAAGATGCACGGCGAATTACCTCGCATTTATGGAGAGCTCTGGCGTCGGTGGCCAGCAAAGGACGGGCGGACAGTAGATCAGCTGCGATGGGTCGTCAATGAACTGCGTGAGGATCCGGATGCGCATAATACTTTAGTGAATGCCTGGAATCCGGAATACCTCTATGCCATGGCCAAGCCAGAGGAAGCTTGCCGTTTTCCGATTTGTCACAATATGTACCAGTGCAATATCAAGAATGGCAAACTGTCATTGCATCTCTACCAGCGGAGCGCGGATTTGTTTTTGGGGGTACCATTCAATATCGGATCGTATGCCCTTTTGACGGCTATTTTGGCAAGGGCAACTGGAACGGAGCCAGGAGAATTCGTGCATACTTTCGGTGATGTGCACATCTATGAGAATCATATCGAACAAGTGAAGGAACAACTGACACGTGAACCGATGCCTTTTCCGAAACTCGTGTTAGCTGATGCTGTGACAGATATCGACAACTTTCTTCCAGAGCATGCTTCGCTCGAAGGGTATACTTCGCACCCATCTATTAAGGGAGAACTCGCGCCAGTGGGTGGGTACCGAACAAAAAGTTGGGAAGAGTATCTCGAGAAAAGTCAGAGTGGACGAAAAGCATCATGAACCAGCCACGGATTTCCCTCATTGCTGCTCTCGCGATCAAGGACCGAGCGATTGGTTTCAAAAATGCCCTCTTGTGGCATATTCCGGAGGATTTTCGGCATTTCAAAGAGATCACTTCAGGTCACGCGATTATCATGGGTGAGAACACCTATCGTTCTATCGGTCGTCCATTGCCAAATCGGACTAATATTATCCTTTCACCTCATCCTAATTTTGCACCAGAAGGCTGTGTGGTTGCGCGTTCGATAGAAGACGCCTTAGAAAAGGCGCGGGCAGTTGAATCTGAAGAGGTGTTTGTGTGTGGTGGAGCCAATGTCTATCAGCAATTTCTTCCGCTGTGTGATCGGTTGTATCTGACTTTGGTGGATGGTGTATATGAGGCAGATACTTTTTTCCCCGAATATCCCCGATTTACTCGGGAAATTTCCCGGGAAGATGTTGACAACGGGACATATCGCTTCACTTTTGTTATTCTAGAGAAAAGTTAATTTGGAGAGACTTCTTATTGAAAAAACATGTATGGCAATGCAAAAAGTCGTGTTGGGGATATCGGGTGAAATCGCATCAGGGAAAGATACCGTCGGGGATTATCTCGCGGCGACGTATGGGGTGTTGAAGTTGCGTTTTTCTCAGCCACTGCGGGATACGCTTGATCGTCTCGGTCTTGAACAGAATCGGGAAAATATGGCTCGACTCTCAATGCATCTTCGCAAGGCCTTTGGAGAAGACGTGCTTTCTCGGGTGATTCTCTCGGAGGCTGAGGGGAGCGAAACGGAATTTGTGGTAGTGGATGGTATTCGACGTTTGCCTGATATGATTCACATGGAAACAGATGAACATTTCTTTTTCTGTTATGTCGACGCCAGTCCGGAGAAGCGATTTGAACGATTGACGCATCGTCGACAGAATACGGATGACGCGTCAAAAACCGCGATACAGTTTGAGAAGGATGCTCAGTTGGAAACAGAGACAGGTATACGCGATCTGAAGGAGCGGGCAGATTTTGTGATTAACAATGATGGAACGCTTGAGGAATTGCACGCTCAGGTGGATAAAATGGTAGCTGAACTCCGCGAACGATCAGCGCGGAAATAATCTATTCTGCAGGGTTTGAAATCAGTCAAAAGAATGCGTATGAAATACAATGTCACGATTGGGATGGAAGTGCACGCGGAACTGAAGACGGAATCCAAGATGTTTTGCGCGTGTAAAAATGGCCTGGGACTTGAACAGGAACCCAATATTCATATCTGTCCGGTCTGTACTGGTCAACCGGGGACTTTGCCCGTTCCCAATCGTCAGGCAATCGAAATGGTGCAACGCATTGGGCTGGCGCTTAATTGTACTATCAACCAACATTCGAAGTTTGATCGCAAGAATTACTTTTACCCAGATATTCCTAAGGGGTATCAGATTTCTCAATACGATGAGCCTTTCTGTGAGCACGGGACAATTCTTGTGAATGGCAAGTCATTTCGAATTACGCGCATTCATCTCGAAGAAGATACAGGCAAGTCACTGCATCCATCTGGCGCGGACTACACGCTCGTTGATTTTAATCGGGCCGGTGTGGCGCTAATGGAATTAGTGACCGAAGCAGATTTTGAGAATGGCAAAGATACACGGGCTTTTTGTCAGAAACTTCGTCAGACTCTTCGGTATTTGGACGCCTCAGACGCGGATATGGAGAAGGGGCAGATGCGTTGTGAAGTCAATCTCTCGCTCTATCCCGAAGGGGCTGATCGTCTCTCTGGAACCAAGGTGGAAGTGAAGAATCTCAATTCTTTCAAGACGGTCGAGCGAGCTATCGAATGTGAAATCAAGCGTCAGACGGAAATACTCGAAGCAGGGAAAAAGGTGGTCCAAGAAACACGAGGTTGGGATGAAGCTCGAGGTGAAACTGTCTCTCAGCGCAAAAAGGAATCAGCACATGATTATCGCTACTTCCCCGAACCAGATATCCCTCCCTTTGATTTTTCCGAAGAATATATCACGGGGCTGCGACGAACACTGCCTGAGTTGCCGGACGCGAAGGCTGAGCGTTTCAGCAATGAATACCAGTTGCCGACAGCTGATGTCGTTATCTTGACCGAAGAAAAGGATTTTTCAGCGTATTTTGAAGAGGTAGCCAGTGAGTTGGCAGACAAGAAAGCGAGCGGTGAGATGCAAGCGGAAGTGACTCGAGCCGTGAAGCTCGCGGCGAATTATATGTTGACGGAAATTCGCAAACATCTGTCAGAACGCAATGAAAAAGCGAAAGACATTCCTTTTACTCCGGAGAATTACGCGGAATTCATTGCCTTGATTGCAGATAAGAAAATCAATTCAAGCGCGGCACAAGCGGTGTTGGCCGAGATGTATCAGGGGGGCGACAATGATCCATCGCATATTGTGTCTCGTCTCAATCTGGCTCAGGTAAGTGATACCGGCGAACTCGAGGGAGTGGTCGATGGCGTACTTGCGGCCAATGCCAAATCAGTGGCTGACTTTCAGGCAGGCAAAGAAAACGCCTTTCAGTATCTCATCGGACAAGTGATGAAGGAGACCAAAGGTAAGGCCAATCCGGAAGTGGTCGCCACTCTCCTCCGAACGAAGCTCTCTTTGTAGCTAAAAAGGAGCAGTTGAACCGCTATCAGACATATGCACGGAAGAGTGCCTCTGCCTTTTCTGATGCTGGTGTTTCCGAACACGTCGCAAGGAAAAGGCAGAGGCACTCTTCCGGCTAAGAAACAAGGTGCTGCATCATATTCCTATCCCCCACTAGCGGAGTCGCTGGTCTGACAAGTGGAAATAGCGAGTGGCCAGAATGAATCCTGGGGAAGTCAGACTACGATGAAGATTCGGAGGGATTTTCTGGTATACTGAAAGCACTGAAGAGGGTGATATGGGCATGTAAGAATCGGATTGCAAATGGTCAGTAACCCGTATCACATTTGGGATTTTCATGATGAGTTGTCGGTCATGGGTATTTTATTTCGGTATTTGTATTTTTGAGTTTTGATATTTTTAGAGTATATGTCCCTCACAGCTCATCGGGTCATCCAGTATATCGTCATCATCACCTTCTGCGCTCTGGCTGGAGGGGGATATTGGTATTGGAAGGATCGGCAAGCCAAAGCAGCGGTGACAGAAAAATCATCTGATACGACCGGTCTGGTTGGCTACTGGAGTTTTGATGAAGGGTCAGGGACCAAATCTGAAGACTTCTCACCTGCGGGGAATAATACCGGTACTCTGACCAACGGCCCGACCTGGGTGGATGGCAAAGTTGGCAAAGCCCTCAGTTTTGATGGTGCGGATGACTGGGTGAATGCGGGGAGTTCGACGTCGCTCAATGTATCGACAGATTATACGATATCGATGTGGGTGTATAATGGTGCCGGATCTGATACGTATCCCACGCTTTTGAATAGAGCAACGCAGGCTACGGGTAATGGATTTTTTTGGGTGTATACGGGAGGAACAAATGAAGCGGATCTGAGTTTTCAGTGGGCGGATGGAACCAACTTTCAGTCAACTGCTTTTAATGGGGCGCTTGGTCTGAATACGTGGCAACATGTCGTTTTTACTTTTGATAACGCGTCGAAGGCACTGAAGCTTTACATCAATGGGAGTCAGTTTAGTACGACTCGTACGTTGACGAATTCGCTCCCAATAGATGATGGCACTTTGTATATCGGTACTTATAATGGAACAGCCACGAATTATTCATTTCAGGGTTCACTCGATGAGTTTCGTATATATACTCGTGCGCTTTCGGGTACCGAAGTTACTGCTTTATACCAGAAAAGTGTTGGGTCTAAAGTGAATACGACTGAAAACAGTGAAGTGACCAATGGCTTGGTCGGTCTCTGGTCCTTCAATGGCGCAGATGTCTCGGGTACCACTGCCTACGATCGGAGCGGCAGTGGCAATAACGGCACCCTCACCAATGGCCCAACCGTCACTTCGGGCAAGATAGGTCAGGCTTTGAGTTTTGATGGAGTAAATGATTATGTGACGATACCTGATGCAGCGGTGCTTCGCAAGGGGAGCGGAAGTCTTTCTCTTTCACTTTGGGCAAATCCAAAAAATCAAAATCAATCCATGACATTTTTAACAAAAAGGCAAGGCGGTGGTTCTTATGAGCAATATAGTGTCGGTGTCTGTGGAACAGATAGTCATAACTGGCCATCAGGGAAAAGAATCTGTTTTCTCTTTGTGGAATCGATAAATAGTATTGAAAGGGGCGGATATACAAATATTGATGTTGCCGATGGAGATTGGCACCATATTGTCGTTGTGGCTGATAGCGTGAGTGATGCGATACGCGTGTATGTTGACGGAGTGAATGTTCCAGTGACAATGGATTTTTCCTCGGGTGCTTGGCCGGTTATTGATAACACAGATCCGCTAGAAATTGGTCGAAATCTCTACTATGATAGTTCTTTGGATGAGGTGCGTGTCTACAATCGCGCGCTTTCGGTAACCGAGGCGTGGAATCTGTATCAGGCAGGAGG
>CAYOHD010000057.1:0-1429 GCA_964403705.1 uncultured Bdellovibrionales bacterium
ATCCTGGTCAACGGCTCAGATACGAAAAAAGAGAAAGTCAGAGTACAAAGAAAGAAGTTCTTTGGAACAAGCAGAAAGAAGTGACCTATCCCGTGGATGTAGTGAATGAACGCTGAGCAATGTTTCTCTCTAAGAAAAAAAGAGAAAGAAGATTCAGCGATCATTTACAAAACACACGTGATGTGATCTGAGCCCGTATGAGAGGCTTTTCTGAGATTCACTCTCAACGGTTACTTTATCGCCGAGAAAGGAAGGAGCCATGAAACACTCCACTGCATCACCTCACCGAGCTCTCCAGGTTGCCGTCGCGGGCAAGACGTCCGTCGAGATCAATACGCCTGGCGCTGGCGGTGCGATGAGTCGGCGTGCGTGTCGCTGACATCGTCGAGGTCGACAAAGCAGAATAGCAAGTAACATACTTCTGCTTTGCACGAGGAATTACCCAGCCAAGGACTTGCACTTGGCCGACCCCCTCTATTGAGAGGAACAGCTATAATAGCAACACCCCCGATAGGAGATTCTCCACGGGGGCTCGTTTTTTTATGGAGCAAAAACTTCTGATACTATTGAAAGTCAGAACACGAAAGAGGAAAAGGCATTAGCCTTCTTTTTTGAGTGAGGTGATAAGTGAAGAGAGGCGGAGAGATGCAACTCCAACGACTCGATCGGCTCCACCGTAGTAGATAACGAGTTTTTGTCCGATGACACAGGCACCGCAAGGAAAGACGACATTCGGGACGACACCGACGCGTTCATAGGGTTCATCAGGGGTAAAGATAGGATACCGACTTCGCCCGAGGAGTTTTTCAGGATGCTTGAGATCGAGGAGAAAAGCGCCAAGACTATAAACCCCGGTATCTGAGACACCGTGGTAGATGACCAGCCAACCATCGGGGGTTTTAAGAGGCACGGTATTAATACCGATTTTTTTGCTGTCCCACATACCACGACGCGGGAAAAGAAATGGTCGGTGAGTGAGAAATCTCGTACTGCCATCGAAATCGAGTGAAGAAAGTGCATTGATATCAATGGAGGGTTGAATACGATGGAGGAGATAGTATTTCCCATTGATTTTTTCTGGAAATAAACAAGCATCTTTATCATCAATACCGGGAGGAGAAATGAGAACAGGAAGGGAAAACTGATCAAAGCGTTTGGCAAAGAAGTCGTCTTCATCGATAGTGGAGAGCGCTACGCGGGGCGGTTTGGCTGGATCGACAGCAGTATAGAGAAGATAGACGGTGCCATCAAGTAGGGTAATGCGAGGATCTTCGCAGCCAGAGTTTCCCGGGACAGATTTTTGTTCAAAGGGGAGTCGTGGTGTGTATACGGGATCAGGCAGACGCGATGAGAGTGTGTCTATATCGGAAAATGTGGCGTAACCAAGGGTTGATGTATCATCCGGGGCAGTAGCCCGGTAGAGCAGATG
>CAYOHD010000057.1:1439-5754 GCA_964403705.1 uncultured Bdellovibrionales bacterium
GAATCCTCCCAAGGAGAGAAGCATCTCGGATGAGGATCTGTTCATCATGGGCAATGACAGCGGGATTAAAAACAGCCTTGGCTTCCCAGTTGTGTTCATTGATAGGTTCGAGAAGGGGATTTTTCTTGGAACGTTCAAAGAGAGGACGTTTGGCGGCGGGAGTCGTTAATTCTTTGAGGAGCCTCGAGAGACTAGTCGTGGCGACACAGGTCGTCGTATCGGCAGCACCGTAGTAAAACAAGAGGGTATCACGATCAACAGTTGCTCCCGTTGGGAAAACGACGTCAGGGACTTTGCCATAGAGTTCGTATTCTTCTTCGGGCACGAAAAGCGGAGCGGTAGTTCGCCCGATAATGCGCGCTGGATTTTTGAGATCAAGCAGAGCGGCCTCAACGGTAAAGAGTGGCGTGCCACTACGGTAGTTGCGGATATAAGAATAGAGAATCAACCAACCTTCTTTGGTCTTGATGGGAGGAGCACCAAACTCAACTTGATCGTCATCGTTGCGGGAGAGTTTGAGTGTGTGTTTGTCGAGTGAATCATGCCAGCGTTTCCAACGGGTTGGATTCCACATATCCTCAATCTTTGAGAACGAAGCCAGAGCGATTTTGGCTGGAGGCATATCGGTGTCGGGCGTAAGGAGTGCGTAGTATTTCCCGTCGATTTTCTCCGGGAAAAGAGCCATGGCTTTGGCATTGAACGGAGTGACTGGATGCCGTTCGTCGATGTGTTTTAAATCTTTGGTCAGTGCGACACCGACACGAATGCCTTCGGCGCAGAAAGGGAAGAGAGAGAGGGCGGTGTAAAAAATAAAATACGTATCATCAATCTTAGTGATACGAGGATCCTCGCAGCCAAAACGCTCCCATTTTTCTTCAGGGACAATGAGTGGGACGTGTTTTTGAAAATGAATACCGTCCGTGCTGTGTGAATAACCGATAGATGATATGGACAGCCAATGACCTTCATCATGGAGCAGAGGGAGTGATTGTGCTCGATACACGATGTGAGTCTTTCCCTTTTCTCGCCAGACTGATCCATTGAATGCGCCTTCGGCCTGCCAAGCGAGATCACTTTGAGGAACGACAATCGGATTTTCGTAGGAGCGGTGAAAGAATGACATAGAGTTCCTAGTGTTGGATAGTTACGGCTCTGATTTGTGGTGTTCTGTTTCCGAGAAGTTCATTCAAAAAGTGAGGCAAAGAAGCAGTGGCGACAGCCAGGGTTCTATCCGAGGCTCCGTAGTAGACAAAGAGAGTTCCGTTTTTGACAACAGCACCGCAAACAAATACCACTCCCCATTTGTAGCCATTATTTTCGTAGTGTTCTTCTGGTTCGAGTACTGGTGCTGGAGAGCGCGCCAGAATGATTTGTGGGTCATTCAGATCAAGAAGCATTGCCCCGACTTTGTACTTGTTTGGATCATGCGCGTCCATGGCATGGTACAGCACCAACCAGCCATGTTCGGTGCGTATCGGAGGTGCTCCAGCTCCGCGGACAATATTGTCCCATCGATGCGCGTTGTCGGCTTGGCGTGGAGGGCAGCTGTCAATGACCAGTGCCGGCGCGTCGATTTCATCCACGAGTTCAAGCATGATTCGTGGTGAGACATTGTGAAGAATAGCGATTTTGCCACCGACTTTTTCTGGAAAAATAACCCAGTTTTTTTGGATATGCCCGAAACGTGATATGAGGTGCGGCTTCTTCCACCGATCAAAACGTTTGGCGAGAAAATCGTTTATTGAAATAGAAGTGAGGGCGACCCCGGGCGGCTGTATACCATTGAATGCGGTATAAGTGAGGTAGAGAGTATCATCAATGCGGGTCAGGCGAGGGTCTTCACATCCGCCAGTTCCGCCTCCAGACATGTAGGGGTGTCGGACAAATTTCCGGTCTTGCGTTTTGGGTGTTTGAGTGATTTGGGAGGGATCGTAGACAGGATAGTCGAGCCGTTCGTCGATATGAATACCATCATGACTGGTCGCGTATCCAAGAACTGAGTGCCCGTCATGACCCTGGGCTCGATAGAGGAGGTGTATTCTATCCTCTAGGGTCACGGCTGCTGCATTGAAGGTGGCCATGGCTTCCCAGGTATTGGCGTCTTTTGGTTCAATAATTGGATTGGAATGAAAACGAACGAGCTGTAAGGCAGTGACGATTTTTTTCTCAGGATTTCTCTCGGTTTTTTTGAGAGCGAGTGCTTGTTTAGGAAGGCGATACATCTCCCAAAGTTTTGGAAGAGGAAAACTCTCCGCTGTATGATCTGCTCTTTGAAGGAAAATAGTGCCATATTTTCCATGGAAACTCGCTCCAAGAAAGGTAATCGGCTGCGCATACCAGTCATGAGGCGCCTTCCAGAGCGGGGCATGTGCTCGCCAGCGTGTTTGTGTCAGATCGTTTGGGTCGAAGATGGCCGCGCCAATAGAGAGTTGATTTTCGCTATTTTTGCTTGAGTAGAGAAGGAGAATTCCGGTGGGTATTTCGGTGACCGCAATTGGTTCGAGGTGTGTGGCGTCGAAAGATGATGATCGTCCTTCAAGAATAGTTCCTTGATCATCCCAGTCATCAAAGTCCTTGTTGCCAACAAAACCACCGATATGTTTGCGACCGATACTCACAAAAGCCCCAATGCGTCGGCGTCGCTTCACGGTTGGCAAATCAACGAACACAGGCGGCTGCGAGAAATGCTCAATTGTTTGGTGAGATTTCCAATTGCGGAGATCATCTGTGCTGACCAGTTCGATAGTCTTTCCATCGGGAGTGTGATGTACAAAAGTAAGAAAAGAGCGGTCTTGAATGGTGCTGGTACGGAAGAAAGAGCCGGTATTGAGAAGAAGTTTTTTGGTATCAGAGAGTTTGATGC
This sequence comes from uncultured Bdellovibrionales bacterium, assembly GCA_964403705.1. GTDB lineage: Bacteria > Patescibacteriota > Minisyncoccia > Moranbacterales > UBA1568 > JAGOSP01. Next base: position 4,303 of record CAYOHD010000057.1, read on the forward strand.
TGGCGTCGGAACACTGCTCTTTGAACAGGGAGTGTTCGGGATTCCTTGAGACAAGCACAGAAAAACACGTCTCGGCTATTCCAGGGAGGCTACTTGCCAAATAGGTATTCTTTCCCACATCGAAAACGAAAATATCTCTTCGTGTGGCTCGACGATGTTGCATAAGTGGAGTGTCGTTTTTCTTTTTTTCTAGTATATCAAGAAACGTATTCTTTAGCGAGGTGGTATAGTGGGGTATACTGGAACAGAAAGAGTCGTGGTATATGAGAAGGAATACAAACAAGAAGACTTGAGAGCAAGCAATGATTTTTGAATAAGCATAAGTATTATGAGTAAGTCCGATTTCATTTCAAAATCCATATAATGCCATGCGACGTTTTTTCCTCTTTCTTTTTTGTGCGATTGCTTGCCTTGGAATGTTCGCGTGGTGGCAAACTTATCACGTGAAAGGTGTGTATCCTCTCCAAAAAGACACTCTTACGTATCAGTCTTTGGTCCAGAGTGACAGCTGGCGTGAATTTATCCCCCCAGAAGTCATATCGATTTCTCCTTTTGATGCGGCAGAGGATGTGGTCATTGGTATTGAGGATCCAATTCGGGTCCAGTTCTCATCTTCAGTGAAGTATTTTTTTGTGGATTTTGAGCTGAGTCCGTCGGTTGAGTTGGCTTTTGAGAACAACCACGAGAAGACAGAATTCCGATTACTCCCCAAGTCACCCCTGCAGGATGGGACAATATACACTTTAACAGTGAAATATCGTCATCGTGAGAGCGATGAGAATGTCCCGATGACCGAGATTGCTCGCTCGACATTTACCACGCTACCCGCACCGCCCGGAACCTGGAGCACGGACCTGCAGGCGCGTCTTGTCGAAGCGAAACGTTTTACTCGACCACAAAAAACAAGCGGTAAATACATCGATATCAATCTCAAAAGTCAAGTCATGACGATTTTTGAGGAGGGGAATTTGGTGAATGCTTTTGTGGTTTCGTCTGGTCTGGTGGGTATGGATACACCGAAAGGGGAATACACTATACACAACAAGGCTCTTCGTCCATGGTCAAAACGCTACCTGCTCTATATGCCGTATTGGATGGCGATTACGTCCGACGGGAAATATGGCATCCATGAGCTTCCTGAGTGGCCAGGAGGGTATAAGGAAGGAGCGAATCATCTTGGGCGGCCAGTGTCGCACGGTTGTGTTCGTCTTGGGGTTGGGGCCGCCAAAACGGTCTATGACTGGGCACCAGAGGGAACGCCAGTGATTATTCACTGAGTATGGCGAGTGAGTTGGCGGATTTTGGATTCCGCGGATTGACTCATCGCCTATCTGTGCTAGAATTCTGGTGTTTTGTAGGTGGTCCAAAAGATCCTGTATTTTTTTGTTACCCGTGCTGATGACTCGGGCCTGTAGTAAAGTGGTATTACGCAGCATTCGCATTGCTGAGTCA
>CAYOHD010000058.1:0-5653 GCA_964403705.1 uncultured Bdellovibrionales bacterium
ATATCGAAAAGTGCGCGATGTAGGGAAGGGAGATGTAGTTTTTCGAGGAGTTTCTCGGGGAGTGGATCGGGAATCGTGTCGAGTTTTTTGAAAAGAATGGCGATGAGGTAGCGAAGATATTTGGAGGTGATGCCGGAAGTTTCTGGATACACGGGGACGAGGCGAGCAGTATGCGTCGCGTCACGGGTGGCGCGTTCAAAAGCGGGGCTTGTGAGAACGAGTCCTTGCCTGTCCTCGGTCACTTTGCCGGAAACGCGAATCTCCATACCTTGGGAGAGTACTTGTCCGACGAATTTTTGATTGAACCAGATAAGACGAATGGAGCCAGATTCATCAGTGAGGGTGGCGCTGGTGAGGAGCATGCGCTGCTTGAAACTTCTCTGAACGGAGAATTGAGTGAGTGTTCCAGCGAATGTGGCTTGCATTCCGGGAGCAGCCTGATCAAGAGGCAATGTCTGTGAGTAGTCTTCGTAGCGACTCGGAAAATGGAGTAGCAGGTCGAAAATGGTCACTATACCAAGGTGTGCGAGCTTACTTTGCTGGAGTGGCTTGATGAGGGGGAGGGATGAGAGTGGGTCATCGAGGGTCATAAGGAGGAGGGAATAAAAAAGAAGATATCGTACAGGGAGTATAGCGCGGTGAAGAAGGTGTTTCAAATCGACGCAGTTGCTTAGAGAAGAAAAAACCCGCTGGTTGAGGGCGGGGGAAATTTCGGAGGCTCACGATGGAGAGCCGAGGGAAACAGATAAACAGAGAAAATTCGTACGGCTTGGCGTCAGACAGGTATGGCTTGGGCGCCGATTTCCTGGCTCAGGACGAAAGCATAAGTCTGAAACGTTGGCGCTGCTGAAGGACTGGTCGTTCTGCTCGGTTGCCGATGAGAGGAGACGTTGCGTCTTCGAGCATTGAGGAAGTCGTGACTGTCCCATGAGATGCCTGCTTCGACTCCGCTAATCAGATTAATGAGGCGGTGCGCGAAGCTCTGCAAGGTTCCCTCTGAAAGGGGATGGCCGTTCTGGCTGCCAGTAATACCGAAACCTCTGTTGATGGCGAAGAACCGCACCGAAAGATTGTGCTTCTTATCGGAAAACCCTTTGGACTGCACGTTGAGATCAATCATCCCGACAGGGTAATCCACGGCCAGGGTGCCGCGCGGAGGTGATGCGGTGTAGTGACAGTTCACGACCACTTGATTTTTTTGCATGGTAAATCCTTTTTTATTCAAGAAAATGAAACGGATTCTCTGTCCACCTGTTTTTATAAGAAACTTGTTAAACAACATAAATCCAATCATACCCCGAGCATACTTTTTTGTCAATGTTTCCAGAAATACTGAAAAGAGGGATACTGAAAGACATGTATGCGTATTGGAATAACACACTCGTTCAGGCTTCGGATATTCGACTCAGCCCTTCTGACCTCGGGATGCTGCGCGGATTCACCATTTTTGATGTGATGGTTGTTGAGTATGGTCGGGCTTTCTTGTGGGAGCGGCATTATGATCGCTTGGCTTTGTCAGCTCAGTCGATTGGACTAGCTGTGCCACTGAGCAAAGAGGCGTACGGGGCAGCATTGGCCGAGCTCATCGCGCATTCATCGACACAGGAATTGGTGTTGCGAACCGTGCTCTCGGGTGGGCCAAGCGAGAATGGTTTTTCTCCCGAACCAGGTCGAGAGACTTTTTATATTCTCACGGAGGAACGGCACCGTTTGCCTCTGAGTGTCTACGCGACTGGAGTGAAACTCATTACTCTGCCATACGAACGTTATCTCCCTCAGGTCAAGTTTGCCAATCACGCTATTTCTCTCTGTGATCTTGAACGCCGGAAACGCGAGGATGCGTTTGATACCCTTTACGTGGCTCAGGGAATGATTTCGGAAGCATCGCAGGGGAATGTACTGATGGTCAAAGATGGAGTCTTAGTGACACCACGCGAGGAAGTATTGTGGGGCATTGTTCAGGGACTGGTGATGGAATTAGCCGAGGCAGCTCATATTCCAACGCAGTGGCGGAGCATCTCGCTCGAAGAGTTATTTGAGGCCGATGAAATCTTGCTCACGGGCAGTAGTAAGGGCATTGTGCCGGTGGTGTCTCTTGATGGACGGAAAATCGGTGACGGCAAACCAGGCCCAGTGTGTGCTCAGTTAACGAAGGCTTATCTGGATTCTATCAGGGCCTCTGCCGTGTAGAATTGTGGTAATAATAGAGATCAATTTTGATGTGTCCTCGGCAGGAGTCGAACCTGCGTTTCCTCCTTCGGAGGGAGATGTCTTATCCGTTATACGACGAGGACGTTTCAATTTTCAAAAAAACCGGGCCACCCGCCTGAATACTCCTTCATGAGGAGAAAGCGCGGACCCGGATTTTTTATGTGCGCTTGGCAGGAATCGGACCTACGACCTTCTGGACCGCAACCAGACGCTCTATCCACTGAGCTACAAGCGCAAAACAACCTTTGTCTTCTGACCTTGAAAACAAAGTTAAATATGCAGCAATTTTTCGAGAATGTCAATCACGCTTGGATCATGAGGCTCTTCTCGCACATGCTCACGCAGGTAGAGACGAACGGTGCTCTGATCAAGGTCGCTGAGTGGAATATGGACATGAGAGATGAGTCGACCATGGGTGTGAAGAGACAGAAGTCCGTCAAGAGGGGGGTCAGTGTGAATGCAAAATGATTGGAGTGTGTCGAATGCGTAAAATTCATTGTGAGCGAGTATACCTCGTGTCGTAATGGCAAAGTGGTAGATTTTCGGGTCGGCAATGTGGAGCAGATAGCCGGTGATGCCCGCCAGAATGAATGTAATAGCCATAATCGGACTATTCGTGTAGAGTGCCCAGGCGATAATGAGGACAAGGGCAATGGTGACGATGACTTGCGATTTTTTACCCAGCTCAAAAGTATCATGTTCAGGCGCGCTCCATTCAAGGAGTACGCTGCCGAAGTATGGAGAAAGAGATTTCTGTTCCATAGAGTTTTTTGAGTAAAAAAGTAGCTTTCTTCTACTATACCACAAAATGTTTACAATCCGCTGTTCGCTTGCTAGGATTCTTTGTACGGAAGTGTGGCTGAGTCTTGACCTGGGTCAGGAGGGGTGGGCAGACTCCGGAAACAATCGTACATTGAGAATTTGGAATACAAGGAAGCGTGGCCGAGTGGTTGAAGGCAACAGTCTTGAAAACTGTCGTACCCGAAAGGGTATCAGAGGTTCGAATCCTCTCGCTTCCGCCTTCACTACGCTGAAACGGAGCTACAGTGCGACACAGTCCGATCGGAGCTTTGTGAAAGTGAGATACATCGTCGATAGAGCAAATACTGAATTGGATATACTCCGTTCTGTTTCAAGGTTTTGCGCAACTGGAGCAGGAACTTTTGGCGCTCGGGGTGGTATAATGAAAACATGAAACAAAAACTCACGGTTGCCGTTGCTGATTTTTCTCCTTTCATCATGAGTGATCGGGAGGGATATCGCGGATTCGAAATTGATCTCTGGGAAGCTGTCGCCAAAGAAATTGGTGTTGATTTTGAGTATCAGAAATGTGATTTCAAAGAGGTGGTACCCTGGTTGATGACACGGAAGGTAGATATCGGATTGGCGGGGATAACGATTACCGAGGAGCGCGAAAAACACATTGATTTTTCTCATGAAACACTTGATTCTGGACTGCTGATCGCTGTGAGAAAGGATAGAAATAAACCGAGATTCTTTGAAGCACTGGCGACGATTCTTCGGGAGGGCAGGAGATTTCTTCAGTCCGCCGTATTTGGGACGCTGATTTTTATTCTTTTGGCCGGCAATATACTCTGGTTTGCTGAGCGGGGCGCGGAGACCTTTCAGCGGCAGTATTTTCCGGGGATTTTTGAAGCTTTTTGGCTGACCGTGGTTTCGATGTCTACGGTTGGGTTTGGGGACTATATTCCACAGACTTGGGTCGGCAGAATCGTGACGACGGGCATTATTTTTAGTGGTGCTGTTCTCTTTGGACTTTTGGTTGCTCAGGTGGCGGCTTTTCTCGCAGTCAGAAAGGTGAAAGGGGAGATCAATACGAGTCGAGATCTTTTTGAAAAGAAAGTAGCCACGGTGACGGGATCAACGAGCGTCTCGGTGCTCAGTCGTGTCAACGCAGAGATTATAGCGGTGGCCGGCGCAAAAGAGGCCTATGAGAAATTAAAAGAAGGATTGGTAGACGCAGTGGTGTTTGATGCTCCAGTAGCGATTTACTATGCGAAAAATGATAAGGAGAAACAAATTGAGATTGTCGGAGAACTGTTTGAGAAGCAAAAATATGGTATCGCGCTTTGTGAGGGGAGCGTGTGGCGTGAGCCGATTAACCGAGCCGTACTCAAGATAGTGGAGTCGGGTCAGTACGATATCTTCTATAAGAAGTGGTTTGGTGACAACTTGACTATGGAAGTGTAAAAAGATGGATGTGATTTGGTTTTTCTGGTATACTCAAAAACTCATCCTTGACTCCTTTGCGTTATGTCACAACCACTTTATGATTTTTCGGTGCCGGTATTTGTGAAAGCTCTGACAAATCTCAAAGCCCAGCTGGGGAAAGCTCAGCTGTTCTGCGCGGAAAAGAAAGTCGAGGAATCGACATTGCTTCAGGCACGTCTCGCAATCGATATGTTTCCCCTCATCAAGCAAGTGCAAATCGCTTCTGATAATGCCAAAGGTACGGCAGCTCGGCTGATTGGTATTGAGCCGCCCAAGATGGAGGATGCGGAGCAGTCTCTTTCTGAATTGATGATTCGTATTGATAAGACGATTGCTTTTCTTGAGACACTCACCCCAGAACAATTCAGAGATGCTGCTCACGTGAAAATCCGACTTCCCTATTTTCCGGAGAAGCATTTTCTTGGAGGGGAGTTTCTTCCTGAGTATGGCGTCCCGAATTTCTTTTTCCATGTGGTAACGGCGTATGCTATTCTCCGTCACGTCGGGGTGAATATTGGGAAGGCAGATTATATGGGCTCCATCTCAATGTATAACGATTAAGTAATAATGAAAGCACTCGAAGTCAAAAATGTACGAAAGATGTACGCGGGAGGAGTGGAAGCGCTTCAGGGAGTCAGTCTTTCTCTGGAAGAGGGTGACTTCTTTGCCTTGCTCGGACCGAATGGTGCGGGTAAAACAACGCTCATTAATATTCTTTCGGGATTGGTGAATAAAACATCTGGGGAACTTCTGGTGCATGGCGTTTCAATTGACCAGGACGCCGCACAGGCAAAACTCCAGGTAGGAGTGGTTCCTCAGGAATTTAATTTTGGTATTTTTGAGAAAGTAATCGATATCGTTCTTGACCAGGCGGGATATTATGGCATTTCCCGACGTCAGGCATATCCGAATGCCAAGAAATATCTCACGCAGCTGGGTCTCTGGGAAAAGAGGGATGTCCAGGCTCGTGAACTGTCTGGTGGTATGAAACGTCGTTTGATGATTGTTCGCGGGCTGGTGCACAATCCTAAATTTCTTATTTTAGATGAGCCAACCGCTGGGGTGGATATTGAGTTACGACGAGGAATGTGGGATTTTCTTCGTGAACTCAACCGTGACAAAGGTGTGACTATTCTACTTACGACCCATTATCTTGAAGAGGCAGAGGAACTTTGTCGTCATATGGCTCTTATCAATCAGGGAAAAATTG
>CAYOHD010000059.1:0-5562 GCA_964403705.1 uncultured Bdellovibrionales bacterium
TATGAAGAAAATTTTACCGACGCAAAAAGAGAAAACGATCATGACGACCTTGTTTGTTTTCGTGTCGCTTAGTCTTTTGTATGGTCTTCCTGAGAGTCAGTCACTTGATTTGATTACGCAGGAAGTTATCGCGAGTATCATTTTTCTCTTGGTACTCCCGATGATTTACTGTAAAATGATATTGAAAGAACCTCTGTCATCTCTTGGTATGCAAGAGGCTCGTTGGTTGCCGGCGCTCTTTTGGGGAGGCGTGATGATAGCGGCAGGTGGGGTCTTTCTGTACTTTCTTCTCCCAATAGAGGGTTTTCGATTAGCATATCAACTCCCTCCCTTTATGGAGAGAAGTTTTCTGTGGTTTGTTGCCTATGAAGTTATAGCGGTTGGTGGAATTGCTCTTTTGTATGAAGTGTTTTTTCGCGGACTGGTTATGAAGCTGTGGCTTGGTTCATTAGGGCCGCTCGCTATTGTACTTCAGTCAGTGCTCTTCGTAGGTTTCATTGGCCTCTCGAGCGGTTTCTCATGGCAGTACGCGGTTCTCTGTTACGCGAGTTTGTTTTCAGGAGCGGTAGCTTATTTTTCTCGCTCGATATACGCATCATGGTTGGCGAATTGGATTCTTTTTTTCCTTGTTGATTTGGTTTTCTTAGTTCTCTATTAGGTGTGATAAATCAAATATGAGTAAAATGGTACTCAAGAAAAGAATACGACAGCAGTTAGCTGTTCTCGGTTTAGTCGGAGTTTTTTTTGCGCCTTTCTCATCAATACAAGCGGCAGGAGTTCCTTCGGTAGGGAAGGTGGCCAATAAGCTTGAGCAGCGTTACAACATTAATGGTGACAGTGTTCGGGACACCATGCAGAGCTTCAATGTGAATAGCAGCAAGAAGACCACGCCCGAAGTTTCAATTTTCTTCTCACCATCAGATCCAAAGAGCGGAGAGAAAATTACCGCGCGTGCCATGCCAATTTACTTCAGTAACCCGCCGGAGTCACTGTATTATACCTGGTATTTAAAAAGGAAGGACTGTAACGCGGCTCGGTGTGATTACAATGGAGATGGTGCCTATAATTCAAAGGACTGGCGCATCGAAGCGGCCAGTATTCTTGTTCAGAACGGATATGACAATGCTGATCCGGTGACAAGCTATGTTGTTGATGATGATAACGATGGGTATAAGGCCCGTTTTGGTGGGGATAATAAAGAAGGGAAGAATGATTATTGTGCCGTATATGATCCAAAGTCAGGGAGTATTTATGAGTTAGCTGATTCGGGCTCATCAGTATCATTCTCTTGCCCAGCTGGTACATCGCCAACATGTCTTGAAGGAGAGACCCAAATCAAGCCTGAATCGAGCGTGATTACATTTGGAGGTGGTGGATTAGATATTTTCGGAGATCCAGCGGCCAATTCTGGAGGTGGAACTATTACTCCTTTTTCTGAGACACCGCCTGATTGTAATGTGGGAGGATGTTCATCGGTGGGAAGGCCTGTTTGTGTGGGTGGTTCTGTGCCTACTTGTACATCAGGAGGGCCTTGTTGCGTGGCCGATCCAGATACGGCAACCGTCTGCGCAGCTCCTCTCGTTTTATGTAGTGCCACAACAAGCGGATCAGTTACCGACCTGTGTAAACATGTCTTTGCCCGTCCGGTGGGGGGTACATCTGGAGACGGGGTATTTGGTGCGGGTGAGGAAAGTTTTTGGAAGACAAATCCTCGTGATCCGAGTACAGCGAATAATGGACAGAAAGATGAAGCTACGGTGGTTGGTCTCGGTATGGATGAGTTCTCTTGGACATATTTCAGCGGCGATGAAGTCGGTGTGGCAGTCGAAGGGACATCCATGATTCCTACAAAACACGATGATTCTTCGTCATATGTCATGTGGGCATTTCCGAAAAATAAGTGCCATCCTTCTTTGGTGGGAGGATCAACAAATCAATACGTACAATCAGTCAAAAGTTATCCGGTGACTTTTCCGACGACAGATATGGATCCGAATGACTGTATCCCGTATAATCTCGTTAATCCTACTGAAGGAGGGCAATCATCAAACCTTTCAATACAATTAAATGTCACCCCTGGTAGCCTGACCAATGATGAAACGGCGGATAAAAGTGGAGACTTTGTGACCGTGCAAGCAGCGATTGATAATGCCTTGCAGGAGAACAGTAGTATGCATTATGACTGGATTATCGACATCAGCGATAATCCACGTTTCACGAGTCCGACGAATATCACAGCCGCAGCCGTGAGTTCTGAGTTGACCACTCGTACCAAAGGGAATGACTTGAGTACCTTGCACTTTAAAATGAATATACCATCTGCGTTGCTTGGATCCATGTCTGGAGGTACTGGGTATATTCGTTTTCGATTGCGGGCCGAAGAGAATGTTGCGGGAGGAGGAATCAGGAAGGGTAACTCTGAGGTTATTGCTAAATTTGCTTCCACAGGAAAGCGTATCCAGGCGTATTTGGTGGACCCCGTGACTGTCGGTGCAAGGACGCACGTGAAACTCAATGCGGGAGCAATGATTTGTAACGGTTCCGCACTCGAACGCACGGCTTGTCAGGTAATCAAAAATGAGATTATCGGACTCAAAGTTGATAGTGCTGGTTTGCGTGATTTTTCGTGGCAAATCAATCAGAAACCACTCATTTGTAATCAGGCGGGTGTTTCGCCTGACTGTTCCGATCTTACTCAGGGAAATATTGTCTTTTTCCCCGTGTCAAGTGAAGTGGGAAGTAGCTATGATGTTACGGTGACAGCAATCAATACGGCGACTGGTCAAGAAGTGACCATGTCAAGATTGTTCTATGTTATTGACCCTTATGTGCAAATCGTCTCTTTGGATACCTCTGTCGCGTGGAAAAAGTTACTTGGATTTTATCGGGATGTGCTTGGTACCGCGACTACGAATTGTCCATCGGGTCTTTGTCCGAATTATTCGGATGAAGCTCTCCAGACATTTGCAGGATCAGTGGTGGTCTTGAAAGCGGAGTATTCTCCAAGATTCATTACATCGCATCCAGGATTGCACACCGAATGGCGAGTAGATGGAACGGTAATAGAAGAATCGGCAACCGATACTATCTCCTTCCCGATTAATAAGTTCGGAGGTACTTCTTACGACGTTTCTTTGCAGGCGATCATCTTACAGACTGATTTGATGCGCCGCGCGTTGTATGATGTATGGAATATCTCACCCCTTGACTCCACGGAATCTACTTTTGATGGGAAGATTCAGGTTGAGGTGCAAGATGCTACTCTAGCAGCTGGAAGCCAGAAAGGACTGAAAAAATACTATGCTCTTCTCTCGAGTTATGTACCAGAGACATTTCTGTTTACCTTCCGCGTACTTCTCCTCGGATTGCTGGCACTATTCGTGACTCATTTTTTTGGATCACTTATCATTGCCCCGCGTGTTTCACGTAGAATGAAGTAAATTTGTGCCACATTTCAGGCTCAGAAAAAAAGAAAACCGCCCAATGTATTTGGCGGTTTTCTACTATTATTGGTGCCGAGGAGAGGACTTGAACCTCCATAGGATTGCTCCCGCTAGCGCCTAAAGCTAGTGTGTCTACCATTTCACCACCTCGGCATAACTTTTTCTTATTTTACTATTTTCGCGCTGGGTCCGAAGAAACGGAGCAGATGAGTGGATTCTTCGTGGAGCGCACCTTCATTTTCGTACTCACCATGATGACGGGTATCTTCACCGTATGTCTCGCGTTTCTGATCAAGATGGAAATTAATGAGAAAATCTCCATTCTCTGTTTTCACATAGGCGTGGAAACGCGGGTAGCCAGAGCGGGCCAATGGGCGAATAAAACTTTGTTCACCATTTTCTGCTCGTTGAAATATATAGCCTGCTCGACGCATCAGAGAGACAGAATTTTCACTTGGATGAGGAATGCTGATTTTCATAGAAGAAAGAAAAGAGAATACCACTGTCGGAACACCGGGAATCGAACCCAGACTTCACGCACCCGAAGCGCGCGTACTACCACTATACTATGCTCCGTGGGGGATTACTGAACAAAATGCTGCTGCTTGATATCCTGGTCATCCGTATTCCGTTTCTCCTCGATTTTTTCTTTGGCAAGGGAACGAAGGTCGTCGAGGTTGTGTTTGAGAAGCGATTGAGCCTTGGCGAGAAGCGTTTCCCGGGTATTGATCGACGGATTCTCAATCGTTTCCGCGAGCAATACGTCAAGAATAGCCCCGATTTTCGGTCCGGGAGCAAGCGAACAATCCCGCATCAGGTCCTGCCCGTTTATCTTGAGCATCTTTACCGAAATCGGATCCTGAGAAACCTTGTCGATCATGTATTCCAGGTGACGGAGCTTGTAGGGTTTCGCCTTGGGAACACCTGAGCCGAGTCGGTCGCTGATACGGACATCCATGAGGTCATGCATGTTTTCCAGCCCGACTTTCCTGATGAGTCGCCGGACCGATGCCTCGGTCACTTCTCCTACATTATAGTAAAACAGGTGATTGTCAACCAGAAGAGTCGTCTTTTCGATGATGTCCTTCGGGTATCGGAGTCGAGCCAGGATGACTTTGGTCATGCGGGCGCCGACGTGGTCGTGGTTGTAGAACGTCGAACGGTACCCGTCACCCTGTTTTGTTCGGGGTTTACCGACATCATGGAGCAAGGCGGCGAGACGGACATGCAGTTTCGGGGATGGACAAGTTTCGAGTGCACGGAGATTGTGTTCCCAGACCGTGTAGATATGATGGAGATTCTGTCCGACCCCGACTCCTTCTTCGAGTTCCGGAATGATGTAGTGGAGCAGGCCGGTCGATAGCAGGAGATCGACGCCGAAAGCGGGACTTTGGGAAAGGATGATGCGTGAAAATTCGTCCCGGATACGTTCGAGAGAGATGATGTTGAGATTCGCGGCGTATTTTTTGACGGCCCCGAGTGTCGGCTCATCGATGTGCCAGTTCGAGGATGCCGATTGTTTTTCCGGGGTGCGGAGTTCACTCGCGAAACGGATGGCGCGCATGATGCGAAGGGCATCTTCTTCGAAGCGCTGCTCCGGATTACCGACTGCGCGGATGACTTTCTTTTCGATATCGGCCAAGCCACCGAATGGATCGATGAGGGAGAGTTCGGAGATGGCCGTCGATCTGGTTTCTTCGGACGGAGTCCACCGGTCGACTGATGCCGCAAGCGCATTGATGGTGAAATCTCGACGGGCAAGGTCTTCAGCGAGCGTCGTGACAAAAGTGACTCGGTCAGGCCGTCTGTGATCGCTGTAGCCGGTTTCCGTCCGATAAGTCGTCACTTCGATGATATCGTGCTCGTATTGCGGAGGCGTCAACGGGTGGAAGCGCGGGACTTTCACGCTGATGGTTCCGAACGTATTCTCATAGACATGATCGGGAAAAACCGTCTGAATCTGTTCGGGCAGCGCGTCGGTGGTGATGTCCCAGTCTTTGGGTGTTCGGCCGATCAGGATGTCACGGACACATCCACCGACGATGTACGCTTCGAAACCGGCCTTTTTCAGGCTCTCCAGCGTTTCGATAACGGGCAGGGGAAGGGGAAACTCCATAGG
>CAYOHD010000060.1:0-5533 GCA_964403705.1 uncultured Bdellovibrionales bacterium
TGTAACTTATACGACATGATAGAGAAAAGAAGAGCAAAAAAGACTCAAAAAGCTGAGAAAAGGCCTTATCGATACGGCTGTATCCGTAGAGATATACTGTCTAATAATGGCTTATATAAAGCATTATTAGACGCATTTAAATGCGTTTTAAGACACTCTTCTCTACCAAGTGGCACGCTGGTACCACTCCTTTCTCTCCATTTCACAGACAACTCATTCTTACTGCCTTTCTCTCCTTTGAGAGGCAGCTCGAGGGATTCAGCGATCTCTCATCAGACACAATCACTCATCATAAATGCTCCCATTTCTTCTTTTAATTTGAAAAATAACTTGAAGTCATTTTGATGATTTTTGTGACTCACAGAAATATATCATGTCATCTCTTTCATGTAGATTATATTGCCGAGCAAGTGGAGTATCAACTCTGTCATATTTTTATCTATAAAAATGGACTCCAAAAGGGATCTCTGCAGAATATCAACTCATTCCTCTGAAAAGCGAAACTCCCCCGTTTTTTCAAAAAACATGCGGGGGAGTCATGACTCAAAAAAATATCTGGCTCGAGCGAGATGCTACAAAAAAACAATTACCTCACGCCTGCTCGTCCTGAATCGGACGTCTATTCTTCTCATGTGAGGAAATATCAAGTCGAGTGAGAGCATCCAGAGACGAAAAGTGCACATAAGCTCCCTGGAGGCATACAAGTGCGCGAGATAATTCCACACAAGCTTTTTTCGTCTGTTCGAAATCGTCACCTATACACACTTCTTCGCCCAGAGTATCACACAATGCCTCAATTATCACCTGCATCGCCGCACAAAGTTCCGGGTAACGCAACTGCGCTAAGCGTCTGGCGATTACTCTGTTGTCCGTGGGTACAATCTCCAAAGTGATCTCAGCTCCTCGCCGTCGGGTTATCTTATAGTAAACGCCCGGCAGTATTTGAACCGGACGTAATCTATAAACCGTGTTCGGTTTACGTGATTCGTTCATCGGTCTCCTGCCTCTCTTATTGTTAAATTGTTAAATAAACTCTCACAAAAAAACTACCGTACATTAGAATAGCACGAGCATACAAAAAGCACATTATCTAATCAGCGATGCGTAAGAAACAGTGCTATTTTCTTCCAGAGGAAACGATGCGTGATGCGAAGCTGATGGCCGCCATGTGGTTTGAGGTATAAAGAGGCATTTGTCTTGGCCACGAATTCGAGAGCTGGTTCGTATGGAACGACTCGATCATCACACGCGTGGAGGATGAAAACCTTTCGACCATCGACTCGGTGTGTTTGGGTGAGCGGATTGTAAAAATCTGTCCGTGCGAGTTTCTGCCAGTCACTCTGATGTCTCAATCGATAAGCGCCGCCAAATCCACTTGTCACAAATGCTACGTGTTTTTCAAATGGTTCATCCTCCCCTTCTTTTGACCAATCAAGGACAGGGGAAACCGCGATCACTTTTTTCACTCGAGGATGAATGGAATTCAAAATAACTGCTGGCCCACCAAAAGAGAACCCAAATAGATAAAAAGTTTTTGCTTTTAGGAAGATTTTTTGTCCAGTAAAGAGGTCAGTAATATGTTGATTTTTCACGAGTGTATCAATCACATCGGCAATATCCTGTGCTGGTGATTGATCAAGGAAGTATCCCTCACTCTCCCATGTCCCCCGATAACGAGGAAAAATCGCGACATATCCTTGGTCAGCAAGGAAACGAAGAAGCTCCCCTTTTGAAGGGGACGAGGGGAGTCCGGTAGCAATAATTGCCACTTTCCCCGTTTGTCGTACTGGCAGCACGATTTCAGCCACAATCTCCCCTGCCAACCTGACGCGAAATGGATATTTTGATTTGATACTTTGATGTGCGCTCATAGAACTTTATTCTAGCAGAAACATAAGGACGATACACTCTCGTTGTACAAGAAAAGTATCTACGATGTATCTCATCCTCTTTGCACTTCCGCCCACCTTGTCCACCCAACCCCTAACCAACTTTATGGCAGATAGTTTCTTGGGTTGACCGTGGCGCCGACCGGAATGTCCTTGACGCTTGAGACGGATTTGGAAGGGACGATTTCAAAAGACTTGGCTGAAAAGACGGTGAAATGAAGATGCGGACCGGTAGAGTTGCCAGTATTACCCGACTTGGCAATGGTGTCCCCTTCCTTGACGCTACTGCCCTTAGATTTGACGATAGAGCTTAAGTGTCCATACATGGTCACGATGCCGTTGCCATGATCGACGGCCATCCAGCGACCATAAGCGTAGCGGCCATTGTTGCCCGTCGCAATGACTTTTCCATCCGCGGCGGCAAGAATTTTGGTACCCATAGGCGTAGCAAAATCAAGTCCATTATGAAAGCCAGACTTACCATAAAATCTTGACGTCTTCGCGAAAGATGTCTTTCCATACCCCTGTGAGAACACGACTTTTGAAACTGGATACTCGAGCAAACCTTTTTTGAAGGCCGGCATATCTTTGAGATTGAGTTCACCAATTTTGCCTGATTCGAGAGACTCAATTTCATTTTCAATGGCATCTTTTTCTTCCTGCAACTGATCAACGACCGTATTGTACTTTTTCACTTCCGTTTGCGTTTTGTTGAGAAGTGCTGCCTTAGAATCCTTGGTGGAATCAAGATATTCACTTTGCTTATCAAGCTGCTCTTGAAGAGTATCTGCCTCGGATTTCTTATGAAGTAAAACGGCTTGTTCATTTTCAATACTCTGCTTGGTAACTCGGATATCAGCCAAGAGGGTACTCAGACGATCATGGGTCTGCATCGCCCATTCCTCATGTCGGAGAGAGAGTCCGGCTTCAACCGGAGATTCGACGACCAAGCGTATCAACCCCGTTTGAGTAATGCCAGACGCGTCACGCATCATTTCGATCAACAGCTGTCTTTGAGACAGAATGATTCGCTCTTTTTCATCAATACGCGCTTGAAGCGAAGTAATATCTGTTTTGAGTTGACCGATACGATCTCGATTCTGTCCCACCTCAAGCTCAAGCTTACTCGCCTGTGCTTCGAGGGATTCAATCTGGGTCTGGAGTGTTGAACCCTGACGTTGCTTGAGATTGATAATATTGTTGTAGGCTTTGATCTTATCTCGAATTTCATCCAAACGATCTTGCTTATCTTTGAGGGACTTTTCTTCTGCGGCACTCAGCGCCGTAATACTCGACTCCGCCCGAACCAAAACAGAAGACAACGCCAGAAGCCCCAAAAGAAAGACAAAACCAAACCAAGATACCAGTATTTTGATATTTCTTTGCATACTGTCTATTATACCACAGAAATTCTTTAAAAATTGACTTAAAAATAAAATTATGCTCTAATTATATCATGCTCTTTCTCTCCGAGATATATCGTGTCTTTTGCAGAGAAGAGGAAGCAGTAAGTACATTTCTTGTTTTTTTAGTACACCGGAGGATTTGTCTCATGTCAGGAAGCTTCATGCCGTTCTGCATTGCGGTGTTCGTGATCACGTCTATCGTTCTTGCGAACTATAGACTCGAACACGAGACCGATGTTATCCTCAAGTTCACTCAGGCCCTCGCCCTCATCGGAGCAGTCTCGGAGCCACTGATTGAATTCTTCGATGGATCGGTGGTAAATGGACTGATAACCGCTTTTCTGACGGGAATCATTTACCTCTTTTTTACCACACTCCACAGAAGGTCAAGAAATCAGTAAAGGTAGTAGCGACACGCAAAAAAGCCAGGAGAGATTCTTTCTCCTGGCTTCTTCATTTTTCAACTCCCATTTTTCTTATCGCTCCTGCCCTGCTTCACAATATTCTATCGCACTCTTGATACGCTCTAAGGTTATGTCTCTTCCTAAGACCCAGGCGCAATCAAAAGGAGAAGGTGAACGCTGTGCTCCGGAGAGCGCGACACGCAGTGGCCAGAGAAAATCTCCTCGCTTCTCCCCTGCCGCTTCCAAAAGAATCTTTTCAAGCTCCGCGTGTTCATCCCAGAGAGATGCGTCCAGATGTGTCAGTATGTCATGTGCTTTTTCGAGTGCTTCCCTCGCAAGGACCAATGAGTTCTCTTTCCAACGAAGCAAACTCGCATCGTACGTAATGGTTTCCGTAAAGAAAAAAGGATTCTGTTCTCCAAACTCAGACAGCTTGGCGAGGCGATCCTGCTCAATATTCAGCACTCGCTTAAGAAAGGCTTCTGTCTGCATGAAATCTGGCGCGCGATGAATCAGTTCTTTTGCCAGAAATCCTCCCTTGGCGAGAGAGTTAAACAGGGTATCGATATCCAGACGCTTAATATATTCGGCATTCATCCAGTCCAGCTTTTTAATATCAAAAACTGCTCCAGCTTTGTTCACTTTTCCTAGATCGAATTTTTCCACTAACTCTTCGAGTGTGAAAAGTTCTTGCGTCTCCCCCCTCCCAGGATTCCAACCAAGGAGCGCGACAAAATTAATGAGTGCCTCCTTGAGATATCCCTTCGCGAGATAATCCTCCACGGCTACATCTCCTTGCCTCTTGGAGAGCTTTGACTTGTCTGGATTAAGAAGGAGCGGGAGATGCCCGAATGCCGTGGCCGTCCATCCGAAAGCCTCATAAATCAGTATATGCTTCGGAGTTGATGGGAGCCATTCTTCGCCACGAATGACATGCGTAATTCCCATGAGATGATCATCCACCACCACTGCCAAGTGATAGGTTGGAAAACCATCTGACTTGATAATCACTTGATCGTCCATGTCACGCGTATGAAATTTCACAGACCCACGAATCAGGTCAACAAATTCGATATCACGATCATCGGGAATACGGAAACGAATCACCGACGCTTCACCGGCTTCTTTTTTTACCTGGACTTCTTCAGCTGAAAGAGCGAGACAGTGACGATCATAACGAGGCGCTCGCTTAGCGGCGATTTGAATCTCGCGCATTTCAGTCAGACGTTCAGCCGAGCAAAAACAATGATACGCCATACCCTTGTCGATAAGCTCATGCGCGTATTTTTGATACAGTGGGAGTCGCTCGGACTGAATATAGGGTCCGTGGTCTCCGTGTGATACACATTGACCCTCATGAAGAACAAAGCCTTCATCGCACACCAGGCCGACTGTTTCGAGTACAGAAACAAGTCCTTCGACCGCACCCGGCACCAAGCGTTTTTGATCAGTGTCTTCGATACGCAGAACAAAATCACCCCCGTGTTTCCTCGCAAAGAGATAGCTATAGAGTGCGGTTCTCAGTCCTCCGACATGCAAAAAACCAGTTGGCGATGGGGCAAAACGGGTGCGAATACGAGTGCTCATACGAGATATTGATGAAGAAAAATCACAAGCCCCTGTATTATCCCTTTTTTGAAGCCATAAATCAAGTATTGACAATACCATATTTTAAGAGTATAATAAATTTTGTACTTTCAAGCCGAAAAAGGAGGCTATATGAATCGATGAATCGGCTGGGCACACCACCCGGCACAGGAGAGAAGTCCTCGCAGCAACTTCGCGTTCAGACTTCTGGGGAGCCACGCTCCCGTGTCACAAAATGACAATCTGA
>CAYOHD010000061.1:0-2874 GCA_964403705.1 uncultured Bdellovibrionales bacterium
GTGTGAGGCTCTTGCTACCTGAAGAAATGGAAGACCGGCATGAGCAAACGCAGCTTTCAAAAAATCATCTCGCCCAACCCTGTCAGAACGAAAGTGCGATGAATCATTCAATTCAATAACAAGAATCGGCCTTGTGCTTTCTTTTTCGCAGAGGAGAAAATCGATGTGCTTTGATTGTATTTTATTCAGCGCCGAACGATATGCACTATTGCTCAATCCATTTGGTACTGACAATATTTCCAAAAGACTCACTTGCGAAAAAAGTAAGTAATTATCACCGACTACATTCTGTAAAACAGCATAGAAAGATTTTTCCGCTTCCGTGAGGAGCGAATCTTTTTTGAGATACGAGAAATCTTTCCTTTTCTTTTTATCAAGAACAGTTCCAATGATTTTCAATAAAACCAAGACGGTCAGAGCGAGAAGAATCCACAACCAAGAATTCGGGAAGATCATATAAATGAATACAAAAAAAATCCTACGTCGGTGGCTACTCTTGCGAGCAACCCAACACCCTTTCGAGTGCAGACTACAAACAAGTGCCGATCAGGAGACCGTCTCTATGTTTATGAATTTAAACCATGCCTTGCTTTTGGCAGGGTTTAGGCCTATATTTCAGTTGTTGACACAATTATACTCCAAATTAGAGCTTCGTAACAAGTAGCGCTTTTTGTACTGAATTTATGAGTAAATTACGAAAAATAAACGAGCTCAAGAATCCAGAGAGCTTTTTACAGATAAACACTGTGAAAGGTTTTAAGTATGTTGATAAGGCCGGGGAGATTGTAAATGCATTTCATAAAAATGAGACACCTCCTCAATTTACGATGGGATTGGACGGCTTGGTAATAGAACAACCAGTCGATAAGATTGATACTTTAAAGATTACTCCGCAGGTAGTATGGGCAAAGACAACCCAAATTGATTCTTTAGACATGATTTCTAGGCTTTTTTCAAAAGAATCTAAAAAAATAATCGGAATCCTAGAAATTGATAAAATTAGTAGAATTGGCTGGAGAAATTATTTTATCTATGAATTCCAAAATAAAGAGGAACAGGAAGATTTTTTTAAAAAGCTGATTCCTATTAATGGACTTCGACCATCATCTATTAGTTTTAAAGTTGACACTGGAAACCTTTTTCAGGCAAATTTGATTATTCAGCCAGTTATTAAAGAAAATGAGGCGGGGGTAACGGGTGTTTTATTTGATATAGATATTTTTCAGGATAAAAAAATAGATACAGAGCACATTCAAACAGCTCTAGATTCTTTTAGGGATTATCTACAAGACAGTAAAAATGGGCTTATAAAAATACTCAATGAGACTTTCAAATAGAGCCTATGCAAGTTTTTATAGAACTAGTAAAAAAGATAGAGCTTCAATCCGTATTGGTCTTAACGATTACTCTGCTTTTCGGTTACTTATTACTAAGGGATAATAATAATTTTTCTACGCCAGCGGGTATTTTGGGTAGCGTATCAATTGCTATTGGGCTACTTTATACCTTCGGTTCTTTCTTTTCTAATCAAATTCGTGAAAGCTATAAGGATGTAATATCCGAATATAAAGCCATAATTACCACTTTAAAATCTTCGAATAATTTTGCACAAAAACAACTAAAAGAAACCGTGGCTGATAATAAAAAAATTGGCAGGAGTGGCAATAGTTATACTATAGCCCCCACAGGAGGAACTGAGAATGAATAGTCAGATCAATCAATAAAAACTATGGACTCAAAAAAACTTATCATAGCAATTCTTTTTTTACTGCTTATATGGTTTGGGGTAGCAATAGTGCGTTTGGAAAATTATCACTATGCAGTTCAGGTGGGTTTCTGTATGGATTCTCCATTTGAACAAAGAGATCGCTGTCTGAGTAACATTGAAACTCGTACAAATTCCCTCTGGCATTTGTTGTATGGCTTGAGAATTATTAATTAATAATATGAATAAGGACTTTAATAGCGCTCAAGAAGTTAGCGTAGAAATTGAAGGTAAAATACACGCTGGACGATATATCGTAGAAAGAAAAGTCGTTACCGTTACATCCGGATTTGGGCAAAAAAGCACTCAGTTAGGAGGTTCAAATCCTGAAGATATTGCCAGGTTACTACTTAGCGAATTAGTGAGGGCTCATCTGTAAATAGGTTCCAACGGCGTCCCATGTTCTCAGCCACCATCGATCTCTCATCACGGCGTCCACGAAACGACCGTGATGAGCAACGTGGTTCACGGAGCGAAAGCAAAATAACAAGTCACATGCTATGATTGCTATTCCCAAACAGTACACTTCGCTCACTCACATCAAATCACTCTCATGGGAGGAAGTATTTTCCGCGTGGCGTGAGTTGGAAGTGTGGCAAGATTCCTGGAAACAACATTGGACCGAACGCGGGTTCGACTCATGGGATGAATGGCGTGGTGCATATGCAGATCCACTTCATCCAGAGACGCTTTCATGGGAACTGTACCATATAGGCAACCCCATTAAGGACCTCCCGTTTTTCTCTGGTGTTCCCACTCAAGGATGGGCCGAAAAAGCCTACAATGGAGAGACTACCAAACAACTAAAAGATATTTCTCACCTGCCTCTTGTCACCGAACACCAAAAAATTCTTGCTCTAAGACAAAATTTTCCAAAAGAAACCATGCTTATTGGTATCGTCCATG
This sequence comes from uncultured Bdellovibrionales bacterium, assembly GCA_964403705.1. Classification (GTDB taxonomy): domain Bacteria; phylum Patescibacteriota; class Minisyncoccia; order Moranbacterales; family UBA1568; genus JAGOSP01. The sequence continues at coordinate 2,672 of CAYOHD010000061.1, forward strand.
AGGGAAACATTATCCTTATCGAAGGCATGCATCGAGCGAGTGCGCTTGCCACGTGGAATTCTCATACTCCTTTTATTGGTAGCGTTACCATCGCCCTCGCTCAGTGGAGCAACTCAATTCCAACTCTCGGAGGGAATTACAAAATTCGGTAAACCAAGTTATATCCCTCAACCAATACCACATAATGAAAACACTCAAATTTG
>CAYOHD010000061.1:2884-5362 GCA_964403705.1 uncultured Bdellovibrionales bacterium
GGTGAGAAGACTTCCACGTGGAGACTCTTCGACGACAAAGATTTACAAGTAGGAGACAAGCTTCTTTTCCAAAATAAAGAAACGGGCGCGTCATTTGGCACAGCCGTCATATCCTCCCTCTCTCGAAAGACCCTCGGCTCTCTCGAAGACGCTGACTGGATCGGGCACGAAAGATTCTCCTCAGAAGAAGAGATGTACGCGACTTATCGGAAATACTATGGCGACACCGTCAATCCTCATACTGAGGTCAAAATAATCACCTTTGTATTCTCTGTCTAAAGATACATCCCTTCCACAAAATATACAGAGAAACACTAACTTTCCAGAGGACTGCCCTGCATTTTTGACTGAAACCTCAGAGTTCTCCCTGCTATACTTGTCTAGAGACTCAGTGTTTCCTGCGTCTCACTCGTCCGTTTTTATACTGGAGAAAAAACTATTTGTTCATTAAAAAACTTACGATTTCTTTTCTCGCTTGGCGTCTGCCACGTATTTTTTCTGGAGAATTCTCTATGTGTGCTACTCCCACCCCAAACACGGATATCGAAACTTGCCCTCGATGTCACCAGCCCCATGATTTCTATCGTGGGTATCGTCTGTGCTGCGCCAACTGCAATCCATCTGAGTACCGAGAACGACACAAAGCAGCTATCGATGCTGCCGAGCAAACCGAGCATGAAGCTCAAAACACGAGCTTCCCCCAAAACCAGCGCACGACCCCAAGGGTACGGCGCTTTTTGTTGTCACTGTGCTCCCGCGGCATTCCCGGCAACAAAACCCGTCGTCCAGCAAAGCTGCAGGCTGTATCCTCCGGAGGGTCGATCAATATTCAGGATATCTCCCACCAAATAGAGATTGCTAAAAAGACGCGAACGCATATATTTACAATCCACTTCTTCAAGCGTCACTCCCCCGCTCGTCACAATAGCTTTGTCAGCACCCAGAACTCCCGTCACGGTCACACGAAGATCCTTGAGGTAGCGAACCACGGAGAGTCGTTCATCTCGCGATAGACTATGTGTTGGCGTGTCTTCATCAATACCAGACAAATGCAGCAGTACAGATATGAGCGCAGGCGATACAAACCCCTCCAGACTATTTTTGATCTGCTTATTCTTAGCTCTCTCAAGTACCATCTGAAGCTCTCGGTCAAGTTCGCCGACATTCATCTGTGGAAAAAAATCAATCGAAAGGACGACTGGCCCATACGGAAGGAATTCACTCACACTCCGACTCATATTGAGTACCAACGGTCCACTCAGTCCAACATGAGTAAAAAGCATTTTCCCTTTTCGCGAGGGGAAAATTTTCTGATTATTCTGAAACGCCGTTATTTTGGCCTCGCCAAAACTCACGCCAGCCAATGCGGCCACCCAAGGCTCTGCCGTACGAAGCGGTACGAGAGACGGACGCGGAGCAATCACTGTGTGACCAATCGCCTCAAGCCAGCGGAACCCATCGCCCGTTGATCCGGTTTCGGGATGTGATTTTCCTCCCGTTGCCAAAATATATTTCCCCGCTCGTATCACATCACCATTTTTGAGTCGCACTCCCTCTACCAACCCATGCGCCACCTCAATCCCACTCACCTGACTCCCCACTCGAATCATAACCGCTCCCTCCCGCATATACTGAACCAGCGCATTCCAAACCGATTGCGCCTGATCACTCACAGGAAACACTCGCTTCTCAGCTTCTATCTTGGTCGGCATTCCATGGGCGTGAAAAAAATCGAGCGTGTCCTGTACCCCAAATTGTGAAAATGGTGAAAAAAGAAATTTAGCGGACTCACCAAACTTCGCCAGAAAAATATGTTGGTCAAACTGTGCATTCGTAATATTGGAACGACCGCCACCAGTAATGAGGAGCTTCGCCCCAAGAGAGGCGTTCTTTTCAAGCAGCACCACACGCGCGCCGCAAGCCGCTGCCCGACCAGCTGCCATCATTCCAGCTGGCCCACCACCAATCACCGCTACGTCGTATACCATCTCTGCCATGCTTTCAAAATGAAGGAAATATATGTAAAATACCCTTACAGAGTAGCATAAAAGTCGAATCTGCTCATGTTTGTGGTCATATATAATCCGTAATGAATACCCATGTGAATTTCGAAAATCCATCCAGTGCAAACCAAGTCGAACGAGAAAAAAAGCTCCCGTCACTCGCTGAAGTACGGGCACGTCTTGAGGCAATCATCGGAAATAAAGACTACGTCGAAGTTTCAAGACACGAAGATGAACCAGGACTCATTTCTCTTGAGGTTATTCATACACGAGAAAACGGAGATCAGGATCTCTACACATATAAACGGACAGGTAGTGGCGGAGAAATAAGCACTGTCTATTTTACAGGTACGGTCACTGATGGCGAGGCGAAAAGTGGCGAAAATTTGGCAACGTATGACTCAAAAACCAATACATGGAGAGATATTCCCAGAAATGTGGTCAACGAATCACTCCCGGCTGACATACCTAAAGC
>CAYOHD010000062.1:0-5338 GCA_964403705.1 uncultured Bdellovibrionales bacterium
ATGACAGTATAGGGAGTGAGATTGAGTATAGCGCTGTGGTGACAAATGAGATGATTGCGTCCGATCTTGGAGAGGGAGAGACTAAAATAGTGATCGATGAGAGCAAAAATACACTGAAGATTGTGGGAGTCGCGAAGGATCAAGCGAGAGATGATGCCGTGTACGCTTATATTCCACTTGAAGTCATACAGGGACGCTATGGGAATATCGCTGGCCAATTTGCGAAGGCCAAGGTAGAGGATGAATCTACGATTGAATCAGTGCGTTTACAAATCGAACAGACTGCTTTTGTGACGGAAAGTATCGTGGATACCATTGCGGATATTAATTCGTTCTTCTCTATCGTACGCGGCATCCTGATTGTTTTTGGAGTGATTATCATGTCTATTTCGGCGATGGGGATGCTGAACACGCTCAGCGTTTCTTTGCTCCAGAGAACAAAGGAGGTGGGTATTCTCAAAGCGCTCGGAGCAAAGAGATCAGATATATTCAAGATGTTTATTTTTGAGGCCTTTCTGATCAGTTTCCTTGGTGGATCACTTGGACTTCTGTTTGGCTATGGCGGAGCAAAAGGCATCAATACAGGTGTGAATTTGCTGGCAGAGAAATACGGGGTTTCGAGCATGAATTTTGTGCAGCTCCCCTCAGCGTTTGTGGTTTCTATTATCGTGTTTATCTTTTTCCTTGGACTGATTACTGGTATCTTCCCCGCTATGCGTGCCTCGAAAATCCATGCCTTGGAAGCCCTTCGGTATGAATAGTATTTTCTCGATCGCGGACTGTTAAAGGGCCTTATGTCTCTTGAAGAGAAAAGGCGGTTTTGCTTTTTTATCTGGTTTTTTGGAGAATTTTCTGTCAACTTTTGAGGAATGTGGCGTGTCTTGACATGTCTTGAATTAGCAATCTATAATAGAGAGTGCTAAATAATAAATGGATTAATAAGAATACTATGGCGAAACAGATTGCGTATAGTGCGATAGCACGACGGAGTATGAAAGTAGGCATTGATAAGGTGGCGGATGCGGTCAAAGTCACGCTTGGACCGAAGGGTCGCAATGTCATTCTTTCCAAGAGTTATGGTGGTCCGACTATTACGAATGATGGCGTGACGATTGCCAAGGAAATCGAATTGAAGGACAATTTTGAAAACCTGGGTGCATCACTGATCAAGCAAGTGGCCGAAAAGACGAATGACATCGCTGGTGACGGAACCACTACTTCGACGGTGATCATGCAGGCGCTGGCTCGTGAAGGGCTCAAATTTGTGGAAACCGGTATTAATCCGGTGGGTATTCGACGTGGAATGGAAGCGGCCAAGATGGATGTGATTGAAACTTTGAAGAAAAATTCACAACCAATCAAAGATAAGAAATCCATTGTTCAGGTGGCGACTATTTCGGCCGAGTCAATCGAAATGGGTGAAATGATTGCTGGCGTGATGGAAGCCGTGGGCAAGGATGGAGTGGTGACGACTGAGCAATCGCAAACACTGGGTCTCTCAAAGGAAATCGTTGAAGGTATGAATTTTGATAAGGGCTACATCTCACCGTACTTTATGACCAGCGCTGAGTCGCAGACGGCGGAAGTCGCGAGTCCATATATTCTCATCACGGACAAGAAAATTTCTGCTATCACTGAAATTGTTCCGGTATTGGAGAAATTGGCACAACTGGGGAAGAAAGACATCGTCATTTTGGCGGAAGATATTGATGGTGAGGCGCTTGCGACCTTGGTGGTGAATAAAATTCGTGGTGTGCTCAATGTGTTGGCAGTCAAGGCGCCAGATTTTGGTGAGGGTCGGAAGGCTATTCTCCAAGATATTGCGCTCCTGACTGGTGGACAGGTGATTTCCGAGGAGAAAGGCATGAAACTTGAGGCGACTGAGGTAGCTATGTTGGGTCAGGCCCAGAAAGTGATTGCATCCAAGGACGACACGACGATTGTCGGCGGAAAGGGGAAGAAAAAGGATATTGAAACACGAGTCAATGAGATCAAATCGTTGATTGACAAATCAAAGAGTGAGTATGATCGTGAGAAGTTGAAGAAACGCATGGCGAAATTGGCGGGCGGTGTCGCGGTCATTCGTGTTGGCGCGGCCACCGAAACAGAGTTGACCTACATGAAACACAAGATGGAAGATGCAGTCAACGCGACCAAAGCGGCCATTGAAGAAGGCATTGTGGCTGGTGGAGGAACTGCTCTTGTAAAGGCTGCTGCTTCCGTAGCGGTGGAGTTTTCCGCGAAGAAAAAAACCAACAACCATGAATACAATTCTGGTTACGAAGCCCTTCTGAAGGCACTCAATGAACCGCTCAAGCAGATCGCGATGAATGCTGGCGAACAGGATGCGGCGGTTGTACTTAACAAAGTTATTGAAGCGAAGGGCGTCAATTATGGTTATAATGCCAAAGAGAATGTCTATGAAGAAGACATGGTGAAAGCGGGTATTATCGACCCACTCAAAGTGACTCGGACTGCACTTGAGAATGCGGTTTCGGTCGCTGCTCTTCTTCTGACGACTGAGGCAGCCGTTGTCGATTTACCGGAAGAGAAGAAGCCAGAAATGCCAGATATGTCCGGTATGGGTGGCATGATGTAGCCTGTCCGCATCACAGAAAAAAGCTGTCCTTCCTGAGTGGGGGGCAGTTTTTTTATTTGCCTTTTCGTTGAAAGAGTATTAGAAGGAGAGTAAGATGAGGGAAGGATATTTCTTACTCGTTATTCTTTGTATATGCTGGTGGTATTTTTACTTGTCTTCTGGGGGGTACTCTTTGGGGCACATGCTCTCCTGGCTGTTTCGATTGTTCACTTTTTTGATATCGTATCATCCGTACAGCGTTTCTGGCTTATGATTTGCGCGATTGGGCTCTCGGGAAGTTTTCTTGCCGCTTCTTTGTTGGTGCGCTGGCAGGATGTGGCACTGACCCGTTTTTTCTATATGTGGTCAGGATTTTGGCTCGGTTTCTTGGTTCAGCTGTTGATAGCAGCGGCTCTCATTTGGCTCATTATTCTCATTGCGCCCCGAATAGGGTGGGTGTACCCCAATACAGCCCTCCTAGCGAGCGTTTTCTTTAGCATCGCTTTAGTCGTCTCTTTTTTTGGAATGTGGAATGCTTTTCACCCTCAGGTGAAAGAGATTACAGTGCGAATTCCTGGGTTACCTGACGCTTGGAAGGGGAAACGGATTGTTCAGCTTTCTGATATTCACTTAGGCGAAGTATATCGAGCAGAATTTCTCCAGGATATTGTTGCGCGGGTGAATACACTCGATCCGACATTCGTCGTTATCACAGGTGATTTGTTTGATGGGATGAATGATCATTTGGATGCGTTGGCAGCCCCATTGGCTGATATACATACGGACAAAGGAGTTTATTTTGTTATCGGGAACCATGAAACCTATATCGGCTTAGAAGTTGTCCGAAAGGCGCTCAGCGTATTACCAGTACGAATGTTGGAGAATGAAGTCGTGGATATTGATGGTCTCGCGTTGGTTGGACTCAGCTATCCAGAACGAGGGATGTCTTTTGATCCGTCTCGTATTCTTGAAAAAATACAGGCGTCTTTGAGAGGGAAACCAAATATCCTTTTGTTTCATGCTCCCACACATGTGAATATTTTCAAGGAAGCCGGCATTCATCTTCAGCTTTCTGGACATACTCATTTTGGGCAACTCTTTCCTTTTTTCTTGATAACGAAAAGCATGTATCACGGATATGACTATGGTTTATATCAGGATGGTGATTACACTTTGTACACAACGAATGGAGTGGGTACATGGGGGCCGCCTATGCGGGTTGGCAATACGCCAGAAATAGTGGTCATAACCCTTCAATAGGAAACTTTCTGAGAGATTGAACGGAGGGAGGATGGTGAGTATACGCGGAGATTTTTGACTGATTCAGCATGTATATTATATATGGATTCTCTGACCTCGGGACTGATGAGTTTTTTCCTTTTGATGAATGGGGGAGCATTCCTCCTTATGGCGCTTGATAAACGTCGGAGTCGAAAAAACGGAGCAGAACGGATTTCAGAAGGCACGCTTTTCTTTTTTGCGACTGCTTTTGGAAGTGTTGGCGTCTGGCTTGGGATGTTTGCTTTTCGACATAGAAATGGTATTTTCTTCTTGGCATTCCACTTTTGATGCTTGAGAACATCTCTTTATTAGGAGTCATTTGGTGGTGGTTTCGCGTGTAGCAAAGAGATGAAATCAGGTAAAGAAAAACCCCTGAATCGCAAGGCGACGGGGTAATGGAGCGGAGAAACAGAATACGGGTTGGGGGGATGGAGGTCAGAATAAGAGTTTTTAGACTGTTATTCTGACCTCAATCCGGTAGGGTCGTCATCGTAGTGAGACCCCTTATCTCCAGGCGCCGGTGTTCTGGCGCCACTGCTCTCCTTTGGATTTACTAACTATAATTATACTCTTTCTGGTGTATTTGTCAAGTACTCACTGCGAGTAGGCATTGTATAGCCAAAAAAAACAGATACCGGTATACTACACGCAAGATTCTTGAACTATTTTTAATACATATTTGTATGCGTATCGTAAATCATATCATCAAGCTTTCGACGAGTGCCACGTTGGATTTTATTGATATTACCGATAAAATTCAGAAGAAAATTCAGGCCTCAGGCATCAAAGACGGGGTTATCAATATTCAGAGTTTGCATACGACAGTGGCAGTCATCGTCAACGAAGCCGAGCCGCTCTTGATCGAGGATATGAAGGCGCTGCTCGAAAAACTCGCTCCACGCTCGTATAAGTACTTGCATGATAATTTTGAAATTCGGACTGAGCACATGTCGCCAGGGGAATATATCAACGGACATGCTCATAATAAGGCCATTCATCTTCCGACTTCTACTTTGCTCAATGTCATGGGGAAAAAACTCCAACTCGGTTCTTGGCAGCGCGTGTTTGTGATTGAGCTTGATCAGGCTCGGCCACGACAAATCGCGTTACAGATTATGGGGGTGTAGGTTAGAGAGTGAAAAAGTAGCGGGATACCACAGCACTCTTATTTCTTCAATTTATCTGGCCGATGATTTGGACAGGCTTTTTGACTGCAGCGTTCGGGAATTGTCTTGGTACCTTCCATCATGAGGGAGCCGCAGAGTTTGCAGAGGGCGCCAGTTGGTTTGGCCTTAATCGCGTTTTTACAGTCAGGATAATGCGAGCAGGAATAGAAGAGCCCAAATCGGCCTTTCCGTTCGACCATATCACCTTTGCGGCAGACCGGACACTGGACGCCACTTGAGACGATAGATTTTTCGTCATTGTTGATAAATTTACATTTGGGGAAATTGGAACAGGCAATGAAAGTCCCATCCT
>CAYOHD010000063.1:0-5291 GCA_964403705.1 uncultured Bdellovibrionales bacterium
CCTTCACATACATCAAGTCTTCAGTCGGGAGACTCTCCCCAAACACCCAACCGTCCCGCATGAGAGAGAGGAGAAACGCTGAGACTGCCCCCATCGCCATAAGCAATCCCAAGACGACAATCCGACGCACACCATCCCAGTCCATCACAGACTGTTTCCCATTCGAAGAGAGTCCCTGCTGCTTCGCGCTCGGTTCTTCTGGTTCCATCCCGAGTGCAAATGATGGAAGAAGATCTGTTGCCAAGTCGGTAGCAAGAATCTGTATCGCCGTAATCGGCATCGGAATATGAAACAAGAATCCCAGGAGAACCGTAAACAATTCACTCGCGTTCGAAGTGAAGACATAATGCACAAACTTTTTCAGATTGCTAAATATCATTCGCCCCTCACGAATACCCGAGACAATAGAAGCAAATCGATCATCAAGGAGAATCATATCAGCAGCATCTTTGGAGACATCTGTGCCAATGATACCCATAGCGATACCGATATCTGCTTTCTTGAGCGCGAGGGCATCATTCACCCCATCGCCCGTCATCGCCACGATATGCCCCTTACTCTGAAGTAGCGCGGCTATGCGAAGTTTTTCTGCTGGAGCAATCCGAGCGAAAATAACATCCTGCTTCAACAATTCAGCAAGCGCCTGATCTGTCATGCCAGGAACAGTTGCTCCGTTCACTACAATTTCCTCTGCACCAGGAGCGAAAAATCCAATCTCACGCGCAATGGCAAGCGCGGTTTTTTCGTAGTCACCGGTCATCATCATCACTCGAATGCCATATTCTCGGCACTGAAGTAAGGCTTCTTTCGTGCCTGCCCGCGGTGGATCAATCATCGCCATCATCCCCACCCACGTCAGTTGCCTTTCCATTTCATCGACATAGACCGACTCCGGGAGACCATCCAAATCTCGATAGGCAAAAGCGAGCACCCGCAATGCCTGAGAGGAAAGCTGATCATACATCGCCTGAACAGCTACTCGGTCTTCGGTCGTAAAAGGACGCCGGCCCTCTGGTGTCATCCAGTGAGTCGAAAGTTCCAGTAAAACATCCGGTGACCCCTTCACATATGATGCGGTCATTCCATCTCGATAGACCACGCTCATGCGCATACGCTCAGACGCGAAAGGAAGTTCAGAAATTTTATGATACCCTCTCTCAAAAAATCCCTGCTTCGCATTGTACTTGCGTGTTGCCACCAGAATAGCTCCCTCAGTTGGGTCTCCGAGAATAGAATACACTCCCTTCTCTGAAACCAAACTCGCACTATTACACAAGGCTCCAATCCGAAAGAGCATTTCTCCTCCCGGAAGCGCCGTCGCGTTCACCGGCTTTCCATCCAAAGAAAACTCCCCTTCTGGTTTATACCCGACGCCACTTACCTGATACGCCGTCGTGCCGAGTACAATTCGTGTCACCGTCAACTCATTTTTGGTGATAGTACCAGTCTTATCCGAACAAATAATAGAGACTGACCCCAATGTCTCCACGGCAGAAAGCTTCTTTGCTAACACGTGATGCTTGAGTAATCGACGCATCCCCAGAGCGAAGGAAACTGATATGGCTGCAGGCAATCCCTCCGGAACAACCGATACTGCCAAGGCGAGGGCAAGTAAAAAGCTCCCGTACCATGACAATCCGAATTGTTGTCCTGTTACGAGAACGATAATTCCCATGACCACCGAAAGCATGGCTACCATATGCCCGAAACGTGTCATTTTCTTCTGGAGCGGTGTCGGTTCCTGTTGGATAGCCGCGGTCATTTGCGCCATTTTTCCAAGCTCAGTCTCCGCACCAATGCCGACCACCACCATACGTCCCTCGCCAGCCACTACTGATTCTCCCGTGAACAGCATATTTTCGATGTCATTCTGCGCGACCTCACCCTGCATCGCCCCGGCACGGCGCTCCTCAGGGACAGATTCTCCAGAGAAAATAAAGCTGTTCACTTTCAAATTGTATGCCTCAATAATATATCCATCAGCCGGTACACTCGCACCACCTTCAAGAAAAACAATATCCCCCGGAACGATATCTTGAGCATCAATCTCCCGCTTCTCTCCACTACGAATCACGATAGCGCGATCGGTCATATATCGAGCGAGTTTTTCAAGAATTTGTTCGGCCTTAAATTCCTGAAAAAACCCCATCAAAGTATTCACCGTGATGATGAGGGCAATGACCGTTGCATCGCGTGACTCCCCCACCAAAATAGCCAGAATACCAGCGACGCCGAGAATCCAGACGAATACGTCATTCAATTGGCGAAAAAAAAGTTTGACCACCCAATAATCTCGTTTCTTTTCAATGGTATTCTTTCCGTATTGCGCGAAACGCCCCGTAACCTCTTCTTCAGAGAGTCCGCTGGTCCCTGTACCAAAGAGAGACAGTATTTCCTCTGGCTCATACTGATAGAATGGTCGGTGTTCTGCCATATATTTTTAGGGTATCCCTTATTTGACGGGAAAGAGAAAATAATTTACGCTACACTGATTCTTTAACATCTCTATCATACTCCAAACAGGATAATTTTTCCTGTTTTCTGCCCCACCTCAGGGCACCACTCGCACACACAGGAGACTCATAATGACAACTCCACAAGCACCCTCTCACGCCTCCCCCATTCAAGACATCCTCGCCGCCTGCGGTATCAGTGTTCACGCCACTAATTTGTCGGAGCTCCGGCTCTCAGTGTCCTACGATACAGTTGGTGGAAAACACCGGAATACCGGTCCTCTCGAGATCTCAACCATCACGGTATCAATAGGCGGAACTGGTGTGTCCGTTACCGTCACCTGCACCAATGGTAACCAACTCCTCCTGTGCTTCGATTCGTCAGCTGCCACATCACTCATCTTTTACACCCCTGACTCGAATATCGGGTTCAACTGTCAATACAATTTCTCCGTTGTTCCGATGGAAGACGGGATGCAAGCTGAGTGCAGTCTGGCAACCGACTGAATCAAGTACGCCTCGCTCCTCCTCCACCCTGGAGACCACGCCGCGCGCAGCGATACCCTGCCGCGGTTTTTTCTTGTCTTAATGCTCTACACTTTTGAAAATCTCCCCACTTCTTCTTCGATGAATCGAATTTAAGCACGATACATTGACAAAAACAGAAAATATACTAAAATATATAAATCCGTACTTTAACATCGGATTTCTCTAGAGAGCTTTCGTTCTCGTTTTTTCGCTCTCTTCATACATGCCCTTTATCAAAGGAAGGATATCCCGTGGAACACCCATTTCTCGTGTTTAGTCTTGGATCTATGCTCGCCATCATCTTTGGCTTTCTCTGGAACAAAACCAAGCCGGTTACCAGTACAGCAGACACAACAAGAGAGCCGCCGCCATGCTCACATACGAAAAAGACCAGTTGGATTTTCCAGATCAACGGCAGCCAAATCCAGATTGCGTTATTTGTCTGCCCAACGTGCAGGATGGTGCTTCCGAGCAATACAGAAACCATAACTCGGATTACACCCGAAGAACTCCGGGAAATCCGAGCATCGCTCGCGGCTGAAGGGTATGACGTTTCCGCTCTGCCCAATCCCGACGCCTGAAAGGACTGTGCTCATGGATTGTCGGCATACCCCTGGAAAGATGACACTGATCATCAACGACCTTTCTCTGCCTAATGGAGACCGCACCAGTCTCGCAATCCATGTGTGCGCGAAATGCGGTCAGGCATTTACCAACGACACCACCACGCTCTCTCAGCTGAGCGCAGCGGCAAAGGTAGCCCTCAGCGCCACTCTCACTCAACTCCCTCTGGGGCAAGAGATTTTCACCGACCTCTGCTGCAGACAAACCGCAGACATACCCTGAAAGGAGGTACATATGTCCTGGCTCCACTCTATCTCGCTCATTATTGGGATCATCATCGTCTCAGTATTCTTCATTTTTGGTGGAGTCAACGCAATCGGGGTCACGATCATTGCGATACTCTTCAGGTACCTCTGGAGAGACATCAAAAGACAAAGCGCAAAGAATATTACTGATCACCCATGAGCCTATCCGCGCTTCCTCTGCCCGCTCCGATGCGTCACTGCCTCGGAGCCTCTTTTTTCTCACAAAACTTGATACCAATCGCCCAATGCGACATACTAAAAATATGATGACGACTCTCACTACTAACAAACGTGCCCACTTTGATTACACCCTCGGAGACAACTACGAGGCCGGCCTTGTCTTGTCCGGAGAGGAAGTCAAAAGCATCAAAACCGGTCACGTCAGTCTCAAAGGTGCCTTCGTCACGGTGCGCGGTGAAGAGCTCTTTCTGACCAATGCTTTTATTCCTCGTTATCTCCATGCCTACAAGGAAACCCCTCATGAAGATACCCGCTCACGCAAGCTCCTACTCAGACGTTCTGAAATCCGCTCCCTCATCGGAAAAGTGCGTGTCCAAGGCTTGACATTGGTGCCAATTCGATTGTATACTCGGAAACAACTCGTGAAGCTTCAATTTGCCGTTGGTAAAGGAAAAAAAGATTTCGATAAACGCGCTGATATCGGAAAAAAAGAGTCTGATCGACGTATCAGGCGAGCCCTGCGTGACCACTCCTGAACAGTTCTCCTGATTCTAAGATCCAGTCTCTACAATTTCATCTCTTGAAATTTGGAGTTTGGAATTTGGAATTCCCAAAGCCGAAAAATGGGTATTTTCTGGGGCTGTCTCGATTCGACAGGATGTACTTTCAAAATACGCAAGCCGATCATGATGGTACGATCGCAAACACTTCCATCAACTGATAAGTGCAAACTTTATCTCAAAGGCCAAGTCGGCATTCGCTTCGGCGTTTACCCCGTCTTACGCTTTCGCCCGCGCCTAATCCCCAAAGAACCACACTTCGGTGTTGTTCACTTGGCTAGGCCGGACCATCGGTCTCTTGATTCTCGATAGAGAAACACCGGTGCCATACTTCGAGAAGGCTCAGAGAATTTCTTCTTGTTTTTCTTCTCTGATTCCCTTTTGCGAAAGACTCGTCTTCTCTCCTCTTTTGTCTGCTGTTAAAGAGAGAAGGCATTCACAGCGGACTATGCTTGTAGACTATTTTGAAGGAATATGACTGGACATGGGTGCAATACCCATCAGCTCCACCGTTTTGTTTTTAATACCGTTCACATGAGACGAAGAAGGCACAATCGACCCAAACCAAAGATCCGTCCAAAGGATACCCTGCGCATCAATGAGCAGATTCTCGCGACTGAAGTCGTCGTTATTGACGAAGCAGGCGAAAATCATGGCATCATGGCGCTTGATGTCGCTATCGCCTTTGCTCTCGAACGAGA
>CAYOHD010000064.1:0-5177 GCA_964403705.1 uncultured Bdellovibrionales bacterium
CCACTGCTAAGAACACTCGGGCAACTCATGTATCATACCTGAAGAGCGCCCGTCATTCAACCCTCTTTTTTATTTCTGCGAAAGGAGCCTTTCTAGCCTGCGTATCTTGATTTTTACCAATCTCTGTACCGGAGAAAGCTTCAAGACTTGCTTATAACACTCTTTGGCATCCTGAATACTCCCTCGTTCCATATAGAAATCACCCAGAGCTTCATACGCGGTATAGTCCTTGGGATTGGTTGCAATCCGTCCAATCAATTCCTCCTCCGCTGGGCGCTCGAGTGCTTTTCGTTTTAACTTCTCCGGTCGTGTTACCTGCTCGCTAATCATTGGCCGGATAGGAACCAATGAATCCGTATTATGAGCATCCTCTTCTTTGTGACGTCGGCGAAGTGGCACCGCTATATTAAAACTTGTAGTCTTCACCTCAGATGGAAGACTTTCAATAGAGGATGCCTCCGGAGAACGGGCGTTTGTACCCTGCGCGATATTTCTGTCAGCTACATCCTTCTGTTCCCCTGTTTTTCCTTCTCCCACCTGCCTACCCGTCTCCTGATACACATCATTCGATTGAATGGGTGCATCCTCTCCCGAAGCAAAAGATTTCTCTTGGACTACGCTTTCCAATTCCTGCTGTTGCATATCAGACAGTTTTCTTTTTTCTTTGACTGACTGCAAAAACACATGGAATCCGTTGTACACTCGAAGCGACAGCAATTTAAAACGCTGCGCTAATTTTTCAAGTATGCGCAAAGAAAAAATCTTCATCCGAAGGCGAAAAGCGCTTCCATGTGCGTCGCCCATTGTCTCAACCTGTTCCGCTACTTCCGGATCAGAACCACGAAGCGATAAATACCACACGATAAAAACGAAACAGATGACAACAACTATTGGTGGAACAATGAGATGCCACATGAGATCAGATAGAAACGATTACCAAATAAATCCCACCCAAACACTACTCCCCTAGATTTCGTACCGGACGAAACCTCCTACCTGAATATTCTCTCCTATCTTATGAATTTTTTCCGTAATCAAGTCTCCTACTGTTTTCTCCTGATCTTTCACGAATATCTGAGACAAAAGAGCTGATTCTTCACGAAACTTCTTCTCTTTACCGGCAAGAATTTTCACAACCAACTCCTCTGGCTTGCCTTCGGTTTTGAGCTGTTCTCGCCAAATTTCATACTCATGCGCGATAACGTCATCTGCTATTTCTTCTGGCTTGATGCAAGTCGGAGCCAGTGCCGCGACATGCATTGCAAGATCATGAGCTAGCGACTGGAACTCCTCGTTTCGAGCAACAAAATCTGTCTCACAATACAATTTCAAAAGAACACCTACCCGTCCATTCCCATGAACATACGACACCACCGCGCCTTCATGCGTTTCACGCTCACCCTTTTTCAGTGCTTTGTCTTGACCGCGCTTCCGAAGGATATCAATCGCCTTTGCTTCATCCCCCTTTGCTTCATCGAGAGCTTTCTTGACATCCACGATACCGGCACCGGTTCGCTCACGCAAACCTTTAATAAGTTCAATTTGACTCATATGAATTCTTTTTTGATATTTTAACACTGACTGCAAGTATGTCTCAACTACTTTCCCCCTTTTGCCTGTAAAATTCCCTTCCCTATCGCCCCCAGGAGCACACGAAGCGATGAAACTGCATCGTCATTCCCAGGAATCGGATAGTCAACAAAAGATGGGTCCGCATTTGAATCGACGATTCCAACAATCGGCACCTGCATCTTTCGAGCTTCGTGCAAGACAATGTCTGCTTCGCGCGTATCCGCAATCACGATGGCACCCGGAATCATTTCCATGCGCTTAATACCACCCATGCGCTTCTCGAGTCGTTCCACTTCTTCCGACTTCTTGGCTTGTTCAAACTTCGTATACTTCTTAAATTCACCGCGCGCCATCTTCTCTTCTGTTTCGTACAGATACTTCGCGCGACCTTTGATATGAGAAAAATTAGTCAAAGTACCCCCAAGCCAACGATCAATCACGTACGGCATACCAATACGTTCAGCCAATGAACGTACAGTGTCATGTGTCTGTTTCTTGATACCAACGAACAATACTGGTTTGCCGCTCTTCACTACCTCAGCCAAAAATGCGGAAGCAGCATTCAATTTGATCACCGTCTGTTCGAGATCAAGAATATTGATATTCTTCCGAGTCGTAAAAATGTACTCGTCCATCTTTGGGTGGCGACGAGACTTCAGATGACCAAAATGTACTCCCGATTTTAAGAGACCTTCGAGACTCACATCCAGGGTACTGAAATCAAAATCAGCGAAATAAGCAATCTCGTGAGCTGGCTGCCCTTGCGAAATCACTGTTGACACGGTTTCTTTGGCCGTTTCCGGCACGATAACGGTTTCTGCCATACTGCTTGTTTCCTTATTAATTACTTCCGCCTCTCTCTTTAAAGCGACCGGCTAGCGCCCTTCATATTCTCTCTGGAATACGAGAAGCGTGCTGATATCACCGCTTATTTCACGGGAAAACATCGCTCGAAGTATAGCAAATCAGCGCCTCTTGTCAATTCTCTTTCCTTCTGCTAGGATATTTGCACGCTCCTTTGAGTTCGTCTTTTTTTGTTACTCACTACACCACAATGCTATGAAAACTGGTATTCACCCAACCTACAATGAAAAAGCCACCATCACGTGTGCCTGTGGCGCCGTTCTGACAACAGGATCGGTACTCGAAGCAACTTCTATTGATATTTGCTCACAGTGTCATCCTTTTTATACCGGCAAGAAGAAGTTTATCGATGTCACTGGTCGTGTGGAGCGCTTCAAGAAACTGACAGAGCTCTCCCAAGCAAAGGCAGGGGCTCTCCAGCCGAAAAAGGCTCGCGTTTCTCAGAAGAATACTGGCGCTGAAGCTGTTGTGGCCTAACCAGTTCACTACGCCTCTCGGATTCCCAATGGACTACTTGTTCCGTCCCATTTCCCGAGAATCATACCCTTTGGGATTTCGCAATGAATCATATCCGAAACCCCGCTCCGGGGTTTTTGCTTTTTCTTGGCCATGCTATAGTCCCAAGAGACCCGAATCGAAAATATTATGAACATCCACGCACTTATTGCGGATATAGAAGCCGAATATGCTTCACTCGAGGTTAGTCTCAACACGCCCGAGATTACCGCTGATCCGAAACAACTCATGATACTCGGGCGGAGAAAAGCTGAGCTCGATATACTCATGATACCTATCAATGAACTCAAGGTTCTTGAGCAGAATATGCGTGGCAATGCGGAAATCACGCAAGATGCCGAATCAGATCCCGAACTCAAGGATCTCGCGTTTGAAGAAAACGCACTTCTTGCTCAAAAAAAGGATACTCTTGAAAAACAACTCCATCATCTCCTGCTTCCAAAAGACCCGCACGATGAAAAAGACATCATCGTGGAAATTCGAGCCGGTGCTGGTGGCGATGAGTCTAGTCTGTTCGCGGCAGAACTCTTTCGCATGTATGCACGCTATGCGGAACGACTCGGATGGAAGACAACGCTCCTTCATTCCAATCAAACTGAAGTAGGTGGTTTTAAAGAAGCAGTCTTCGAAATAACCCGTGGACAAAGCGAGTATCCCGTCTATTCAAAACTCAAATACGAATCTGGAGTACATCGAGTGCAGCGCGTCCCAGAAACCGAAAAAATTGGCCGTATCCATACTTCGACCGCTACAGTCGCCGTCCTTCCTCAAGCTGAAGAAGTTGATATTAACATCAATCCAAGTGACATCCGCGTAGATACATTTTGTTCGTCTGGTCCAGGTGGACAGTCGGTTAATACCACCTACAGTGCCGTTCGTCTTACCCATATTCCAACAGGTCTGGTCGTTTCCTGTCAAGATGAAAAGTCTCAGATAAAAAACAAGGATAAGGCGATGAAAGTTCTCCGTTCTCGTCTTCTACAACTCGAAGAGGACAAACGAAACAAAGAACTCGGTGATGCGAGAAGAAGTCAAATCGGCACAGGAGACCGAAGTGAAAAAATTCGTACTTACAATTATCCACAAGATCGTATCACGGATCATCGCATCAAGCTCTCTCTCAGTAATGTCCCCCTGATTCTTGCTGGGAATATAGATCCAATCATCAAAGCACTCGAAGAAGAGGATATGCGACTCAAACTCGAGGCTGCTGAAAAACGGGCACTCTCATGAAACATTCCGGACAAAGCCTCTTTGCTCTCCGTCCATCTTCCATCTCGCCAGAGGATTTTTTCTTACTTCTTTCTTTCATCTCACGAAAATCGAAAGAATACCTCATCGCGCATCCCGAACATCTGTTCTCGGAAGCAGTTCGTCAGAAACTCCACACTCTTCTCCAAAGACGAGCTTCTCATGAACCCGTAGCCTATCTGACTGGAAAGAAAGAGTTCTATGGATTTCAGTTTTCAGTAAACTCATCCACACTCATTCCTCGACCCGAAACAGAACTTCTCATAGAAACAGTGATCGAAGATATCGTAAATCAAATAGACATCCCACTTCAACATACCAACAAAAAATTCCTCACACTTGTTGATGTTGGAACGGGAAGTGGAAACATTCTACTTTCTCTTCTCAAAACATTGGACAAAAAAACATTACCTCTACCACTTTCTTGTTTTGGTCTTGATATTTCAAATGAAGCAATCAGTCTCGCCAAGAAAAATGCTCGAACGCTTCGTCCAAACATACGAGCTCGTTTTCTCCAAAGCGATCTTCTCCAAGCGCTTCCATCCCAAGCCATTTCCCTTTCCGCTCATGTATATATTCTTGCTAATCTCCCCTATCTCTCAGAATACATCTATCAAAACTGTCCGCCCGATGTGAAAAATTATGAACCAGCATCAGCTCTCGTGAGTGAAGCACACGGGTGTCTCCATATCGAAAGACTGCTTCAAGAAATAGCCTCCATCCATTCTCTGCATCCTGAGCTTCCTCTAGACATATGGCTTGAAATAAGCCCTGAACAAAAGGTACTCCTCACCAAAAAAATACGCGCCCTTCTCCCATCTGCACAGTACCACTTCCAAAAAGATCTCGCTCAAAAATATCGATTTATACACATCCTGCTCCGAGCATGATGCTGAAAGAGAAAAATTTTCTTCCTCTAAACGACAAAATCCCCTCGTCGAAACGATGGGATTTTGTTTTTCTTTTGGTATTGA
>CAYOHD010000065.1:0-2915 GCA_964403705.1 uncultured Bdellovibrionales bacterium
AGAGTCTCCCGACTGAAGAATTGATGTATGTGAAGGCGACCACCGCGGCCTATATCACTATTGCGCTCACGCAAATGGCGAATCTCTTGCAGTCACGCAGTGCTACCACGCCATTTTTTCACATGCGCTTCTTTTCTAATTGGTATGTGTGGGGAGCGATGGCGATTTCTGTCAGTCTGATGACTTTGTTTACCAATGTGTCATTTTTTCAAAATGCGCTTGGGATGACAAAAATAGGATGGATGGATTGGTTGACGGCTTTGGTTTTCACCTTGCTTATTTTCTTTTTTGAAGAGGCGCGAAAGACGAGGCTGTATCGGCAGAAGCAGGCTTGAAGAGGACGGGATTCAGACGATTTTTCTTCGGAAGATCTGAAAAGATGCTTTTTTCTCGCGACGTGCTTAAAAGAAACACTAGCATCAAAAAAAGCATCTTCTCGTATCTTTGATGCTTCATTTCGTGTTTGTGTAGATACAAAAAGACCGCGGCAGGGGGGGGCTGCGCGCGGATGATGCTGGAATAGTTTTCCTTGCTAGCTTTTCTGACGGTCTTTCAGAACCCGCCAGCGATAGAAACAGCAGAGTCCGAGGAAACAAGCGAGGATAATCGTCATGGAAGAATCTCCTTGTGTGAATGCGACTTATGTTTAGGTCGCGAGGTTGGAAAAAGCTTGAAAAAGAGGGAAAATCCCTGTACAGTTACAGTGGAATTGTTAAGGAAGTATTCTATTATACTCTGATTAATCAGTTTTGTCAATATACGTATGGTCGAAACACCCCTAGATCTTATGGAAAAAATTGTCTCGCTCTGTAAGCGGCGAGGGTTTATCTTCCCATCTTCCGAAATTTACGGTGGTTTTGCGGCGGTGTATGATTTTGGACCATACGGAGTAGAGTTGGCGAAAAATATTCGTGAAGCCTGGTGGCAGGCGATGGTACGCGAACATGACAATATTGTGGGACTCGACAGTGCCATTTTCATGCATCCGAAAGTGTGGGAGGCTTCGGGACACGTGGGTGGTTTCAGTGATCCGCTTGCAGAGTGTCGAGCTTGCCATTCCCGCGTACGAGTCGATCACCTGCTTGAGGAGGCGGGCGTGTTTGCGGATGAGAAAATGAGCGAAGAGGAAATCAATGTGCTTTTTACGGAGCAGAAGGACAAGATGGTTTGTCCGAAATGCGGCAAGAAAGATTTCACTGATGCGAAAGGTTTTAATTTGCTCGTCAAATCAAATCTCGGGAATTTTACGAGTGACTGGAATAAAGAGCCGACCTATTTGCGGGGTGAGACGTGTCAGGGGATTTATGTGAATTTTAAAAACGTACTTGATTCGTCACGGGTCAAGGTGCCTTTTGGTATCGCCCAGATTGGCAAGGCTTTTCGCAATGAAATCACCGCTCGGCAGTTTATTTTTCGGAAGCGTGAATTTGAGCAGATGGAAATGCAGTATTTTGTGCGCCCTGAATCAGCCGCAGAAATCTACGAAGAATGGCGTACCAAACGTTTTCAGTATTATATCGACCTCGGTATCAAGCCGGAGAATTTGCGTTGGCATGAGCATGAGAATCTCGTGTTTTATGCCAAGGCAGCTTGGGATATTGAGTACAAGTTTCCTTTCGGTTTTAAGGAGCTGGAGGGAATCCATAATCGGAGTGACTATGATTTGACGCAGCATACCAAATTTTCCGGTGTGGATCTTTCGTATCGTGACCCGCAGACGAATGAGAAATATACCCCATGGATTGTTGAGACTTCAGTGGGAGTGGACCGGACATTTTTGGCGGTTATGACTGATGCTTATACTGAAGAATCAGTAGGAGAAAACGATACCCGTATCGTTCTGAAATTTCCGAAAAAACTTGCGCCGGTACAGGTAGCGGTTTTTCCACTCATGAAGAATAAACCGGAGTTGGTAGAGAAGGCTCGCGAAATATACCTCACACTGAGAAAATCATTTCGAGTGGAATTTGATGACAATGGCAATGTCGGTAAACGCTATCGTCGTCAGGATGAAATCGGTACCCCATACTGTATCACGGTAGATTTTGAAACCCTTGAAGACCAAGCGGTGACGGTACGTGATCGTGATACCATGCAGCAGACACGAGTGAAGATTGAAGAGCTGGGAAAATATTTGGGAGAGAATACATTGTAGTCTATCATTCCCGCCTGCGCAGGAATAACAAAGTTACGTAAGACGTAGGGGTGACAGTAGTGGTATGTTTGGGTATACTTCACCCTTGATAATTGAATGATAAGAATGGCTATGCAATACGAAAAAATCACCCTGAAGAATGGACTGCGCATTGTGTTCGCGCCGATGGCGGAAGCGGAAACGGTAACCGTGTTGGTTATGACGGGCGTTGGGTCACGCTATGAATCCAAAAAGGAAAATGGTATCGCGCACTTCCTCGAACACATGATGTTTAAGGGGACGACTAAGCGGCCGACGGCACATGATATTTCGGCAGAACTCGACGGTATCGGCGCCGAATACAATGCCTTCACGGGGAAGGAATATACTGGGTACTATGCCAAAGTAGCTGCCCCGCATGCAGCGATCGCGCTCGATGTCGTGAGCGATATTTTCATGAATGCCAAACTGGAACAGGAAGAGATCACTCGGGAGAGTGGGACTATTGTTCAGGAATTGAGTATGTATGAAGATATGCCGATGCGGCATATCAATGATATCTTTGAGTCTCATTTGTATGGTGATCATCCGTTGGGTTGGGAAATTATTGGAACCAGAGAGAATATTCGCGCCTTTAAGCGAGCGGATTTTGTGCGCTATATGAAGCGCGGATATGTCGCGGAAAACGTCGTCGTCGGAGTTGCTGGCAAGTTTGATCGGAAGCGGATGCAAAAAGATATTGAACTCCGATTTGCTCATATTGGACACGGCTCGCAGCCAA
>CAYOHD010000065.1:2925-5172 GCA_964403705.1 uncultured Bdellovibrionales bacterium
GTGGCTGAGAAACAATCAGTGCCAGGGCTTTTCATTCAGAAGAAAAAGACGGATCAAACGCATCTGCTGCTTGGCGTGCGGGCATTTGATATGTTCCATCCAGATCGCTATGCCTTGGCTGTTCTGGCAACGTTGCTTGGGAGTGGTATGTCGAGCCGACTCTTTATCGAGGTAAGGGAACGGCGTGGTCTGGCCTACAATGTGCATACGAGCGTGGAGGCCTATCGTGATGCGGGTTATCTGGCGACGCAGTGCGGTGTCGAGCACGGGAATCTCGAAAAGACTCTTCAGGTTATTCTCCATGAGTACCGGAAAATAGCGACGGAGCTTGTGACCTCCCAAGAGCTGACGAAGGCGAAAGAATATATCAAGGGGAAAATGGCGATGGGTTTTGAGGGATCAGATGATGTGATTGAATATCTTGTTGGACAAGAAGTCTCGCGTGGAGAAATCATTTTGCCAGCAGAAAAAATCACACGATTGGAAGCGGTGACGCCCGAGGATATTTTGCGTGTCGCTCAAGAGATTTTTGTGAACAAGAGACTCAATCTGGCGATTATCGGCCCACACGCTGGCAAGGCAAAACTGGAAAAAATGTTGCGTTTTGAAGAAATCTCATGAACGGCAGTATGACTTCGAATGACAAAGTTGATATTGGGACCAGACTCCTCTTGCGAGCGATGTTGCTTGTGGGAGGCGTGTATCTACTCTACCTGCTTCGGGACGTTGTCATAGTGGTATTGTTTGCGGTACTGACGGCGGCTGCGCTCATACCGGCTATCAATAAGTTGCGAGCCTGGGGGCTGTCGCGTACGGCGGCCGTGATTTTGACCTACACAGTGCTTTTTCTGGTTGGAGTGACCTTAGTAGGTATTTTTATCCCAGTGTTGTTTATCGAGGTGAAGGAGTTTCTGAGTCATTGGCCGCAGTATACGGAACAATTAAGCATGCTGCTTTCTGGATGGGATACCTATACGCAGAATCTCGGACTCTCTTTCGATAAGCAGACACTGCTCGCGAATCTCGAGGGTTCGATGAGCGAGTGGTTCGGAGGATTTTTTTCGACGACCATTGGTTTTTTTCAGGGATTTATTCACGTGATTGGTTTCTTCTTCCTGGCGCTCTATCTGTCACTTGAGGAGAAGGGTATCGAAAAGTTTTTTCTCATCCTGACACCGGATGAATATCACCAGCACGCGCTCTCGCTCGCCTCGCGTATGCAGGGGAAAGTGAGCCAGTGGCTTCTGGGACAAGTTCTCTTGATGATGATTGCCTTTGTTATCTACTACATTGGTTTGCTTATCATCGGAGTACCGTATGCGCTTGCTATCGCGTTTTTCGGTGGACTGATGGAAATCATTCCCTATATCGGACCAGTGCTGGCGGCGATACCCGCGATTATTATTGGACTCCTCTATTCTCCGGGACTTGGATTAGCGGCACTTATTTTTTATCTGATTGCGCATCAAGTGGAGGCTCATATCATTGCACCACAGGTGATGAAACGGTCAGCCAACCTGAATCCAGTCGTACTCATCATCGCGATTCTGGTTGGTATTGAACTTGGTGGTCCGCTTGGAGTTATTCTCGCGGTGCCAATGACCATGGTTCTCTCGGTTTTCGTGGAGGATATTTTTGAGAAGAAACAGGGTTGATGGTATTCGCCTTTTCATTTTGTTTTTTCATTTGGCAAAGAGTAAAGGGGATATCTTTTTTCTGATGCTGGTATTTCTGAATACGTCGCAAGGAAAAAAGATCTCCCCTCCACTCTCTTACATGTGAAGAGGAAAACCATACAGGAGCACGAGGAGCGAATATCGAGTATTGAATTGATGAGTCATTCATGGATATATGGAAAAATCAGGAACTCTTTTTATGGTAGCGACACCCATTGGGAATTTGGGTGATATGACTTTGCGCGCGCTTGAAACATTAAAGTTAGTCGATGCTCTTCTCTGTGAAGATACGCGAGTAACAAGCCGGCTGCTGGCGCATTACGAGGTGAAACGGCCGCTCATTTCGTGTCATGAACACACGGATGATTCCAAACTTGGACAGATTATTGACCGTCTCAGACAGGGCGAATCATTTGCTTTTGTCTCGGACGCCGGGACGCCGGGACTCTCAGATCCGGGCAACAAACTCGTTTCGCTCGCGCTTGAGGCCGGTGTGTCGGTGGTGCCAATTCCAGGTGTCTCTGCCTTGGCAGCACTCGTGTCAGTGGCCGGTATTGATATGCGGGACTTT
>CAYOHD010000066.1:0-5084 GCA_964403705.1 uncultured Bdellovibrionales bacterium
CATCATTCAAGCTCTTTGCGTTGCCGATAATCTTGTCAATTTCGGTATTCTTCTGCATGTTCACAAAAAGCGCCTCTATATCATAACTCCTTGCCAATGAAGCCACCTGTTTCTCATCAAGCTGATATGATTTCCGACAATCCACGCACAGTTTCCGAACAAGACGTTGCGCGACGATAACGTTTGCTGTCGAAGCAATTAAGAAAGGTTCGGCACCCATATCCAACATACGAGGCAGAGCAGCTGCCGCAGAGTTCGTATGAAGTGTCGAAAGAACAAGATGTCCAGTCATAGCAGCGTTCAAGGCAATCTCAAGCGTCTCAGCATCACGAATCTCACCAACCATAATAATATCCGGATCCTGGCGAAGAAGAGAACGTAAACCTGCCGCAAAGGTCATTCCCACCTTTGGATTAATCTGCGTTTGATTGACCCGTGGCATTCGATACTCAACCGGATCTTCTACGGTACTGATATTCACCTCAGCTGTATTAAGAATATCCATAATAGTATACAGCGTCGTCGTTTTCCCAGAACCAGTCGGTCCGGTGACCAAAATCATGCCGTTTGGTTTCTTGATTTCTCTGTGAACACTCTCGAGCGCCTTTCCCGATAAACCCATCTTCTCCAACGTCAACCCCTTAGCACCTTCATCCAATAAACGCATCACGACTTTCTCTCCGTCAAAGACCGGGAGCAAACTGACACGAAAAGAAATCTTGTAGTCATCTTTTTCAATCTTGAAACGACCATCCTGAGGAATACGATGCTCGTCAAGCTTCAAATTAGAGAGTACCTTGATACGCGCCACGATACCGGCTGCGGTATCTTTTGGAAGCGTCATAGTTTCGTGCAGAACGCCGTCAATACGGTATCGAACATGTACCTCCTTATCATCTGGTTCAATATGAATATCCGAGGCAGACTGAAGAATCGCGTGTTTCAACAGCGTATCAACAATACGAATAATCGGCAGTCCGGCAGCCAAAACTTCGGCACTCTCCTCATCATCCTGCTTCGTGTTTCCTGACTGCACCTCTCCGGTCAAAATATCACCAAACTCAGCCTTCAAACTCTTCTCATATTGATGCAATGCGACTTGTATACTCTCTTGAGTCGCTAAACAGGGAATAATTTTAAGACCTGTTTTCTTTTTGATAAAATCAATCGTCTGAAGATCCTCGGGGTTTAGCATGGCAACCTTCAAGTCATTCCCCTCCTTTTGGAAAGAGACGACATTAGCTTTCTTTGCAATCGGTTCAGGAACAATCTGGAGCACTTCAAAAGGTATCGTCTCCTTCGAGAGATCCACAAAAGGAATACCTAGAATATACGCGTAGACTTTCTGTAATTCTGCTGGCTGCAAAAGACCTTGCTCAAGCAAGTACGATCCGAGTTCCTGCTTCTTCTCAACAGCCTGTGCAATAGCCTCGTCCACCTTCTCTTTCGAGAGAAGTCCGGAATCAAGCAGGAAATCTTTTAACTGTTGGGTGGCAATACGCATATATTTTGTTGTTCATTTTTCATCCGTATTTTTATTATAGCATTTTTTTGAATTGCTTGAGCGATTGAAAAGAAAAAATACTCCAAATCACACCAAAAGCTACTATCGAACCAAAAACATCAATACCCACATCAAGCAAGCGACTTCCTCGACCGAATACAAAGGCTTGATGTAATTCATCGAGTGTTGCCCACGTGAAAGCGAGCATCATTGAAATCGCTAAAATACTCCGCCATGATTCACGAGATGTAAAATAAACACGGAAAAACCGGAAAGCGAGCATTGTCAAAAAAGCAAATTCCACAACATGCGCTCCTTTTCTTTCCAGGACATACCAGAGGGGTGGATCGTAAAAATTCCCTGATCCTGGAAGAGATGAGAACAAAAAGATAATGCTCATCCAGAAGAAAAGCATCGCCCCACGCATAAAAACCATGTGTCTCCTTGATGATTGCTTCCCCATATCTCACATCTCAATGCTTGGATCTCCCACGTATATCCCTTATAAGCACCATCAAAGCGTAAAATGGAAGCCAGAGCCACAATGTTCGTTTGAGAAATTTATCAAGATCAGCATTCAGGTTCATACTTAATTCATTATTATTTCAGAAATGAAGTTGTTTCTTGTGTAATTTCATAAATAACATCTTTCTTTTCAACCACAATACGCCAATGCTCCTTCTCCGCTTGTTCCTTGAGATTTTGATTCGGATTAAAAGCGATAGGATATTTGACCAATCGCAAGAAACTTCCATCCGACTCAGTATCACCAATACCATAGGAGTCCTCAAGAGATAGACCATGCTCATACGCGTATTGTTTTACTACCTCTCCCTTATTCTTTGATGGTTCAAAAGCAGCAATTCCTGTGTAGATATTCTGATCATTCAGTTCATAAAGGCTCCCAAATGCGGCATCAAACTTGAGATAATGGGCATTATATTCTTCAACTACCTCACTTGGTGATCCCGACACAGCAATCAGGTGATACCCCTCAGCCCGTAAGTTCTTAATAAGGGTTTCCGCGAATACATACGTACGCTTTGCATGGAACGGAACAACAATCTTACTCGCTCGAAGCACATCACTCTTCCGGCAACCCGCGATATGCTCAGAATAGAGATTTACAAGAGCCCGACGATATTGTTCATATGTGCCTTCGTGCTCCACCCAATTCGTATAAATCTCAATCAGCTGTCGACGTGCATCCAGTGGAAAGATCTTCATCCATGCGAGCTCATTAATAAGTTCGAAATGAAGATTCTTTCGAAAAATAGTCCCATCAATATCAAACACTGCCAATTTGGATATTTTTCCTTTCATACAATACCTTGACACAAAATAACCCCTAATGACACTGTCCTCTTACCCGTCAAGAACAAAACGCCTGAGTTCGGTGTTTCTTTTCCTCATCCCATACCCTCAAGGTATCGCCCCCCCAAATGAATCACACTTCTCCTCAGTAGCGCTTATACTCGCGCATTCCTTTTTGCCACATGTCGAATAATGATCCCCCCAAGAGAGAGAAGAGTGAGAAGAGATATTGCAGTGATAAGAAACATATCGACTCGTGACAACTCTTCTCCTGCTGGCAATTGCATTGGCTGTTCTGCTGCGACATTTTTAGGAACGGTTGTAATCGCCTCTGCTGTTTTCACAAATGGAAGCGGATCGCTCTGAATCAGAATACGACCTTCGTTATCTGTCGCTGTCACATAAGCCTCATGCTTACCATTTTCGAGCTCACTTTCAAAACCATACGTCCAATTCCCTGATGCATCCGTTTCTACGACAGCGATGATGGGATCGCTGTACAGATACACAGTAACCAATGAGTTTGGTATTGCTTTCCCTGAAAGTTGCACCGTCTGCTTACCGCCTTCGTAATTTATTCTTTCCACCTTTTCCACCACATAACCTGCAGTTAAAATGGCAGATGATTTCGGCAAAGTCTCCACTTGTCCCCTATCTGCACGAGAAGTTTCTTTTGGCGATTGAAAGACTATTCTATCCTCCTTATCATCAATCGAATATTTCAGTGGATTATAACCGCTTCTCACTTCGTCTCCGTCAGAAAAACCGTCCCCATCCGTATCGCCTTTTTTTACATCTGTGCCACGACGGGCCTCTTCCGTGTCCGACAGGCCGTCATTGTCCTGATCTACCGCGCTATTGATAAGCATAGCCGGTGCTGGCATCTGAGAATCCGGTGTTTGGGTAACACTCTCTTTTACTTTTTCCGTTTTTGGTTCTACCCAAGAACCAGGTGTACCGTTTTTCACCACAACTGATCCCAAAAATGTTGCCGAGACACTCGAAGACCCAGAAGAGACAGTGACCACTCTCTTTTCTCTTGCATCATCACTGTGCATATTCACGCTCGTACCCGGTGTCGCCTCTTTGGTTGGAAAAAGAACACCGCCTCCGTCAATTCGTATTCCTGTTCCCTGTGTCTGACCTCCAATTCGATCAGGATTACTTCCAGAAATCGGGGTCGTGGCCACTGATGTTCCACCTGTATTCACACTTGCTCCGCCAGAAGCAGTTACAGATACCGTGTCTCTGATTCCGGACTGAGTCCCTGGAATTGTTTTGGTTACTACCGGAAAAGAAAGAGCGGATGCCTTACTTCGCTCAGATACATTTCCAGCCGCGTCTTGAGCAACGATAAAATAGATATACTGACCACCAATAACAACTGATGTATCGAGATATCTCGTCGTTGTTGATTCAGCTAACTTAATACCATTTCGATACACGATATATTTCTGTACTCCAAATATATCCCTTGAGGCACTCCACCAAAGCAGAACCGCATTCTGTCCGTCTGCCTGCCCAGCAAGGAGATTCGTAGGAACAGTCGGCGGAATCTTATCCACTGCCTGTTGACCGCCAGCTCCGTATGGAGCAACTACATCTGTTTGTGAAGCTTGCCAGGAAGAAGATGTTCCTGTTGTCGCGCTTCCGCTACCGGCACTTCCCGCATATCCCTTTGGGTCATTCAGCGTTGTTGTCCCTATTAACTCCCTACTATCTGTTGTGTATGGATAATTATATTGATCGGCGTTATTCTCCAATGATGGCTGATTCGGGGCGGATACAGACAATGATCCCGGTTCCTGCGTGAAGGCCTGGGCATACGACAAAGATACTAATAAAGGGAAAACGCTCATCCCAACAACAAAACCCGTAACAACGCGGGTCTTATTTACAATTTGTATCATATATTTTTTTTACTTTTCTTTATTATACCCCCAAGAACATAGAGTGCAATGCCACACGCCACCGAAACATTCAATGAGTTCTTTTTTCCATACATCGGTAATTCCCCAATAGCATCACACTGCTCCAAGATACGACGGTCGAGACCTCGCACTTCATTCCCAACAATCAGAGCAAACGATACATTCTCATTCTCTTCTATGATGGATGTAAGGGGTCTTGATTGCTTATCCTGCTCAAGCCCGATAATACAATGGCCTGTTAAACGAAGTCTTGTAATCACGTCACCAATAGACGAATTTTTCCTCCATGCAACAAAATACTCAGCACCAAGAGCTGACTTTGCGAGGGACTTTTC
>CAYOHD010000067.1:0-5035 GCA_964403705.1 uncultured Bdellovibrionales bacterium
ACCGTGAGCGCTCCCGCTTCTTTTCTGAAAAGTGAAGGTCTCAAACTGAGTACAGGACGCTTTTTCACCAAAGATGAAACCAGCAACATGGTCATCACCGAAGCAGTTGCCAAAGTATTCAACGTCACTCCCGAAGAAATGATGGGAAAATCTGTGGCTGTCACCTTGTTTCAGAGTGATGTCAGTGGACGCTCACAGAAAAGAAGCGCTTTCACTCCGAAAGAATCCTATACCATTGTCGGTGTTGTGCAGGGAGAAGAAAATATCGTGTATCTCTCTCTCGATTCGCTCGATGGATTTCCACTTACCACGTATACCAAACTCAAAGTGAAGTGTGCTTCGACAAGTACCCTCGCTAGTGTACGCACTCAGATTGAAGAGCTCGGGCTCACCGCATCTTCCATATCCGAAACCGTTGATCAAGCAAACAAGGTTTTTGGTGCCGTCCAAGTCGTCCTCATGATTTTCGGTCTCATCGCTCTCATCGTCTCCGCTATCGGTATGTTTAACACGATGACCATTGCCCTGCTCGAACGCACCGAAGAAATCGGTATCATGAAAGCGATTGGCGCCGCCAAACGCAGTATCGCTCTTATGTTTCTCACCGAATCAACCATCATGGGTCTCCTCGGCGCACTCGGAGGAGTGATTCTCGGTTTTTTTGAGGGCGAAGTGCTCAATATTCTCATCAACCTGATTGCGACACGCTTTGGGGGCGAACCAGTCGACCTCTTTTTCAGTCCTTTCTGGTTTGTCTCGACCGTCATCTTGTTTGGCGCAGGGGTTGGATTTGCGACGGGTATATTTCCAGCCCGCAAAGCCTCTCGCATCGACACACTTGATGCCCTTCGTTATAAATAATATCTGATTGACAGAGCCAATATTATCTCTTATAATAGCCAAAATCGGAATCATTCCGATTTTTTCATACCTTAACAATTTGATCGAGAAAGAGGAGGATTAGATGTTCAGACTTGGAAAACAGCAAGACGTATTCGGCCCCATCTTTTGCGCAACAGGAGCTCAGGGATTTTTCGGAGAAGGCTACCCATTTCATCGATACTGGCAATACGCCGGCATGACGTGGCAGAATGTCGGATTCTCCGGAAAAACACTCACCCTTAATCCCCGGCGAGGAAAGGAATTCAACGAAGCAGGCAATATGCCGCTCCAAAATGATGGAACTACTCCGATAGAGCTCTTCCCGAAATCCATTTGGGCAAGCTTCCGTCATGGCGGTGAAATGATCAATGCGGTTGGACTCTCGAACTTCGGAGCGGATTTTTACCTCCATACGGGCCGTTACCACCAAATTCAGCGGCCCTTCTTCGTTTCCGTCATGCTCGTCAGTGAAGACAAGAGTGGACGCGAAGCAGAGCTTCGGGCGTTCTGTCAACTCTTCGGGCGATATCTCCCTTTCAGCGCCCCAGTTGCTCTCCAGATGAATTTCGGTTGCCCGAATAGCGGAC
This sequence comes from uncultured Bdellovibrionales bacterium, assembly GCA_964403705.1. Taxonomy (GTDB): domain Bacteria; phylum Patescibacteriota; class Minisyncoccia; order Moranbacterales; family UBA1568; genus JAGOSP01. The sequence continues at coordinate 1,470 of CAYOHD010000067.1, forward strand.
ACGATCCATCGGAATTTTACGCGGAGATATGCAGCCTGATTGAGCAAGCCAAGGCAGCACTCAGTATCCCCATTGTCATCAACACCAATGCCCTCATGCCAACGGCCGTACTCGTCGAGGCTGCCCGTGTTGCTGATGCCCTCTGGATCGGAAACACAATTCCCTTCGGAGACCAGGCAGCTAGCCAAGACATTAATTGGGCACGCTTCGGAACGATGTCGCCCATTCGGAGACGTGGTATAGCGGCTGACGGAGGACTCTCGAGTCCGGAGTGTTTGCCGATAACCATGCGTAAAGTACATGAACTCCGAGGCAGTGGTGTCATCGTACCGATCGTCGGCGGCAATGGTATTCGAACCGTTCACGATCTCAGACAGCTGTACCAAGCTGGTTGTGACGCTGTCTTTGTTGGGTCACTCGCAGTCGTCATGCCCTGGCGCATGCCAACCATCATCAGAGCAGCACACGAGATCTTTACGTAACAGCAACCCATAGAGAGGAGAACCACTATGTCTCAACCCACTCGCCTCACTATCACCAGACCCGATGACTGGCACCTACATCTGCGTGATGGTAATGCAATGCAGTCAGTGCTCGCGGCTACCGCTTCTGTCTTCGGGCGAGCCCTCATCATGCCCAATCTCAGGCCGCCTGTCAGGCAAACCTGCGACGCACTCAACTATCGCCGCCTGATCCTCCAAGCGCTCGAATCCTCTCCGGAGCAAGACCGGTGCGGGCACTTCAATCCACTCATGACCATCTACCTGACCGACGACACCACGATTTCTGACATCGTCATCGCCGCCGCAAGTGCACACATCTTTGCGGCCAAGCTCTACCCAGCCAACGCCACGACCAATTCCACAGCTGGGGTCAGCGATATCCGTGAGCTCTACCCTGTATTCGGAGCCATGGAAAAAAATAGGCTCGTACTGTCGATTCATGGAGAGTCCCTCAGGGATCATCAGGGAGACATCGACATCTTCGATCGGGAAGTGCGATTTCTCCCAACCCTCAACAAGATCATTGAAACCTTCCCTGGTCTCCCTATCGTGCTTGAACACATCACCACGCGCCAAGCTGTCGAATTTGTTGAAGCTGCTGGTCCAAAGGTCGCTGCGACCATCACGGCGCATCATCTCCTCTACAACCGTAATGCTCTCTTCGCAGGAGGTATCCGACCGCACTACTACTGTCTCCCAATCCTCAAGCGCGAAGAACATCGCCAAGCGCTGCTTCACGCCGCCACCTCCGGCAATCCGAAATTCTTCCTCGGTACCGACTCAGCACCACACGCACAAGGTACGAAAGAAGCGGCTTGCGGCTGCGCGGGCTGCTACACGGCTCCTATCGCGCTCCCACTCTACGCTGAGGCTTTCGCTTCTGTCGGGGCACTCGACCAACTCGAAGCCTTCGCCAGTTTCCATGGCGCTGACTTCTACGGTCTTCCGCGCAACACGGATACCGTGACACTCATCCAGAAACCCCGGATTGTCCCCGCAACCTCCCCATTCGGTGATACGAGTGTCATCCCGCTCCGCGCCGGAGAGCCAGTGCTCTGGCGTGTCGCTGACTAACCTCCGCTGATTCATCACCCCCCCCCGCTTCCCACCAGAAGCGGGGTTTTCTTTTGCGATCATAGAATACAAAAAGACGGGTATATCTCTCTTCTCATCCGAGGAACAGTAACAATACCCATCCATCAAGAAATCATTTTTTTCACGAATGCCTCGGTACAGTTCCGGACGGCGATCGCATCTTCACACTCCATCAGTGCGGTACGAAGTTCCTTGGCTCCATCGAAACCATGAACATAAGCCTGATAATGCTTCTTCATGAGCGCGAAACTTTTCTTCCCAAGAAAAAGTTCCTCATACATTTCCGTATGCTCACACATAACTTGCAATCGTTGTGCCACTGATTCCGGAAATGACTCCGAAAAAAACCACGGGTTCCCAAAGAGTCCTCGTCCGATCATGACACCGTCACACCCGGTCTCCGCCGCCCGTGCCCGCGCTTCCGTCATGCTCTTCACATCACCATTTCCGAGAATCAGCACCCCGGATCCACGCGCTAATTCCACTGCTCGTGCCACGTGTTCCCACCGAGCCGGCACCAGCGATAATTCCTTCTTCGTGCGTGCGTGCACGGTGATGGCGGCCGGCTTCGCTTCCAAAAGTGCCGGCAACCAAGTCTCCATTTCATTCGCGTTAAATCCAATACGCGTCTTCACGGAAATCGGAATCTTCTCTTGCACGCCTTCTTTCGCGGCCGCAATCAATGCCTGCGCGAGAAGTGGATCTTGTATTAATTTTGCTCCTGCACCCTGCTTGAGAATACTCTTGTCCGGACAACCCATATTGATATCCAGCCCATCGAAACCAAGCTCGGCAATAAGTGTAGCCGCTTCACGCATCTTCTCAGGATGCGCGGTAAAGACCTGCGCCACGATCGGTCGCTCTGCCTCAGAGTAGAGAAGATCCATCATCAAGACCTGGCGTCCGACTGGATGACAAAGTCCATCAGCGGACACGAATTCTGTCCAAGTCACATCCGGCTTCCCATACCGAGCAAACAAACGCCGAAAAGCCGCGTCCGTCACATCGGCCATCGGCGCCATCACAAAAAATGGCTTCGGTAATTGTGTCCAAAAATTCCGCATACAAAAATAGTTAACGTGAAGTCCCAGGAGAATCACGGTCCAGTGTAAACCCATTCGTATTATTTTACCACCTTCATCAAAACTCCTGCCTCAAAGATTCTATTCCTCAGTTCCCTTAAATACATCTGTCACCAAAAAAAACACCCGCCGGAAATTCCATTGGGTAAAACACTGCACAAAAATTCCGCCAAGCAAGGCTCCTTACCTTTAGATCTTCGGCGAAAAAAGCAGACTGCCCTTGTGCAAGGCACGTTCATTTGGGAAAGAAGCAGCGACACACCACCTCTGCTTACTTTGACTCCAGGTAACACAAACCTCCATTATCTTTCCGTACCTCGCTTTCATGTAAAAGAAACATCTCCAGTTGTGATATTGTCTGAGTCCTTGTGACTCCACCAAACGGATAGCATCCTCCCAGGGAGTAGTCACGGAATCGGATAGGCTACTGCAAACCTGTTTTATGACGACACTATGCAGAAGACGTCCAACACGATAGACTCGATCCGGTGTACTCTCTACCGGCTGCAATACCGGGAAAACCAATTCCCGAAATGACTCCTTCACGTAGCAGACCGTGTGATGAAAAATGACACTTGGATCGCGTACTTCATTGCACCGCGGAAGCGCCACCAAATCCAGAGGGTCAAAACACCAACTCTGACTAGCCAAATTAGTATAAGTAGCTCTGACAAATCTCACTATTCCTTCCTCCTTTTCCAATGAACTCATTGAGCCGATAATTCCCCAATAGTAATGGGAACATGCGAGTATACCAATTTTTTATAAATCCGTCAATAAAAAAACACCCAGAAAAAAGCCATTATTGGTCTCTTCAGAACATCAAATACGTTCAAAAGCAAATTTTTCGGTAATGGCCACGAAGTTCCACAGAATTTGCCGTGCG
>CAYOHD010000068.1:0-4994 GCA_964403705.1 uncultured Bdellovibrionales bacterium
GGTGACACGAGAGTACCTATCTTCTTGAGCATGATTTTTCTCTGTGTAAATAGATTCAAAAATAAATGGTCAGAAAACTATTTTTTCAGACAAAACTGTCGAAAGCGCTTCTGGCTCTGTGTATACTGGGATTTTTGGTATGGTGGAATCCTTCGTTTGCCGTGAAGCCGATTGCGGTGATTACGCAGGTACTTTTTTTCCCATTTGAGAGACTGTTCTCATATGTTGCTTTTGAATCACGAGAGACCGTGCAATTTCTTTCCTCGATTGGTGAGCTGAAGACGAGGAATGAAGAATTACTTCGAGAGAATCTTGATTTGCGGGCCCAAGAGGCACTCTTAAAAGAAGTACGTCAAGAAAATGAAACGCTACGAAGAGATTTTGACCTGAATCTGCGGAATCAATACCAGCTTGTAGCGGCTGAAGTTGTGGGGTTGGGAGGACTCGCACAAGGACAGTCGCTTATCGTTAATCAGGGAAGTGGTGCTCATGTAGAGACAGGTATGCCAGTGGTTGTGGGGAAGGGTATTTTAGTGGGGAAGATCGCGGAGGTGTTTATTGGGAGTGCTCGCGTCGATTTGCTCTCAAGTCCTGAAAGTATGGTGGCTGTGACCACGCCCGATGGTTCAGCGAAGGGTATTGTTCGTGGAGAACATGGACTGGGTCTCTTATTTGACATGGTTCCCCGTACGGATGTTTTTAAGCGCGGTGATACCATCGTGACATCTGGCCTAGGGGGTGAGTTCCCACGTGGGTTGCTCGTGGGGACGCTTCAGGACCCAGAATATACCCCAGATAAATTGTTTCAGCGGGCTCCAGTGATTGCTCCAATAAAATATGCGGATATTCGTTTTGTGTCGATTATTTTAAAATCAAATCCATGAGTATTTGGGTACGATGTTTGAGCGTATTGAGCGTCGTTGTCTTACATATTTCCATAGCGCCGGTATTGTTTTCAGGAGTGTCGACGCCCATCACACTGGTGGTGGTGGCAGTTGTTTGGACGGCGCTGCTTGGTTTTCCCACAGTATTATTTCCGCTTCTTTCCGCTGTAGTCATCTGTGATAGTATCTTGTTCGGTGCCTTTCAGCTCGCATCATTGTATTTTGTTCTGGTAGCTTATGCGGTGAGTTTCTTTATGAGACGAACATTGCTGGGTGAGCGGAGTGGGTTCGGTTTTTTTGTTCTGGCGATTTTTGCGGGTGGTGCAGCAAGTGGGTACGTTTTTTTTAACCAACTGCTGATGGGGGCGACTAAAGCGAGCTATCCTTTTGGGGCTATGATTTCAGACTCTTTCTTAGCATTCACTCTCTTTTTTCTCTTGGCACCTTTGCTCAGATGGTTTGAATCAGTAATTCGTACTCTCAGGCAAGAAGCGCAGTTTGCAATAAAATAAAGTATCTCATGAAACTTTTTATTCGCAATTTGATCCATCCATCACGTCGTGGTCGCGAAATCGACGATGCAGTATTAACTATTACCGAAGAGGATGCCGCACGTTTGGAATGGCCACTGTCAAAAGGATGGTTTCGAGGTATATGGTGGATTTCTTTGTGTATCCTGGTGATTCTGGCGGGGAGAGTGTTTGCTTTGAATACCGTACAGGGGGAAAAATATCAAGGCATGGCAGAGCGGAATAGTCTTCGAACGCTTTCTATCTCTGCTCCTCGAGGGATTATCTATGACCGAACTGGCAAGGCATTAGTGCAAAATATTCCCACTCTTGACTTGGTTGTTGTGCCGTCGGATCTTCCACGTGAGGAAGAAGATCGTGTACGAGAGCAAGAACTTCTTGCGGAAATGATTGATATCGATAAAAAGGTATCCTCCCTTGCTTTTGAGGCTCCGAGAAATACGGTATCACCGATTCTCCTGAAATCTGGACTAACCCAAGAGGAGATGCTTCTTTTTCTGAGTCGGAAAACAGACTTTCCTGGAGTAGTGGTGGCGAAATCAGCCAAGCGTCAATACAAGGATGGACCTATTTTTTCGCATATCATTGGATATGAAGGACGAATAAAACAGGAGGAATTGAGCCTGTATCCAGAGTACGGCTCTTCAGATACTCTTGGAAAAGAGGGTGTTGAGAGATCGTATGAAACTTTTTTACGTGGACGCAGTGGAACACAGCGGGTTGAGGTGGATGCACTCGGGAAGATCAAGAAAGATCTTGGAACGAGTCAGCCAATTCCTGGAAATGATATTATTTTGCATGTTGATGCAGAATTACAAAAGAAGCTATTCGACAGCTTAAGTATGTTATTGGAAACAAAGAAGCTGAAACGAGCGGCGGCAATCGCGATGAATCCGCAGACTGGCGGAATCCTCGCCCTCGTGAGTCTTCCGAGTTATGATAATAATCTTTTCTCGGGGGGTATTCATCAGAAGCATTACCAGGAACTTTTGGGGGATGACGCCAGACCTCTTTTCAATCGTGCGGTGAACGGCGAATATCCTCCGGGATCCACCCTAAAGCCAGTCATTGCTGCTGCCGCTTTGGCAGAGGGCGTCGTAAACGAACACACGGAAATTGAGAGTCGCGGAGGTATTAGCATCGGAAAATTCTTTTTTGGTGATTGGAAGGCGCATGGGTTTACCGATATTCGTCGCGCCATCGCTGTTTCGAGTGATGTATATTTCTATTCAGTTGGTGGTGGATATGGCAGCATTCCAGGTCTTGGCATGAGGAGAATGAAAGCATACGAAGAATTTTTCGGGTATGGGAAGAAGACGGGTATCGATATTCCAGTTGAAGCGAGTGGCTTTTTGCCAGATCCTGATTGGAAACAGAAGCGTTTTGGTGAGCGCTGGTATATTGGTGACGATTATAACGCATCGATTGGTCAGGGATTTGTGACGGCTACCCCTCTACAGGTGTTGAACTCAATTGCGACGATCAGTAATGGTGGAATCCTGAGAGAGCCACGGTTGGTCTCGGACACCCGAGATATTTCCGGTAAATTGTCTCCGATTGAATCACCTATCGTACGAAAGGACTTTATCGATGCCAATATACTCAAGATAGTACGTGAAGGTATGAGAGAGACAGTCACCGAGGGGACAGCGCAATTACTGAAAGAATTACCGGTTTCTGTGGCAGGAAAGACAGGCACGGCTCAATTTGGCACCGGGAAAGATACTCATGGATGGTTTGTTTCTTTCGCTCCCTTTGAGAGACCAGAGATCGCATTAATCGTGTTAGTTGAAGGACAGGGTGAAGAGGGATACAATGCTGTTCCGGTGACCAAGGAAGTCTATCAGTGGTATTTTGATCACCAAGGGAGTCAAAAGGAATCTCAATAGAGGCTTTAGAAAAGCTTAAGAATCGGTCGTGTTTTGTGAGTTTACATTTATTTGCCGTCTGGTAACATGTATACGTTTCAGGGAGAACAGCTGTGCTTGCGCGCAGCTTTTCTGCACAAAAGTCTTCCGTCATTTCGAAGGGTGAACGAAATGATGATTGTGTGATTTATAAAAGAGAAAACAGGGAAGTGTGTTGGCTCGATTTATTTTGTAAGAGAAAAACATGTCTAGAATTTATACCGCGGAGGGGTTGAAAAAACTTCAGACCGAACTTGACGAACGTAAGAGTTTGACCCGTATTGCTATCGCTCAAGCAATCAAAGAAGCGAAAGAGCAAGGTGATCTGTCTGAGAACGCTGAGTATAGTGAAGCAAAGCGCCAGCAGGATGAAAACGAAAATCGTATTATGGAATTAGAAGCGCTTTTGCGTGACGCTGTCTTGGCTGATACCAAAGTAAAAGGATCAGAGGTAAGTATGGGATCCAAGCTAACGGTCAAGCTTGGAAGCAAAGAACTCTCCTTTGAAATCGTCGGTTCCAATGAGGCAGATCCAGCACGAGGAAAAATATCCAATGAGTCCCCACTCGGCAAGGCTTTTATGGGACAGCAAAAGGGTGACAAGGTAGAGGTGCAGGCGCCGGCTGGTAAGGTCAAATATGAAATCCTTGAGGTAAAGTAGTTTTTTCAGAACTCTCTCGGAAAAGCCGCCAGATTTTGGGCGGCTTTTTCTTGCCTGAAAGAGAAAAAATCGGTAGAGTACAGAAGACTGTTGAATTTAATGAATCCGTATGCGTGAAGATATCCTTATTACAAAACAAGAGAAGTTAGCTCGTCTTCATGAAGCCTTTGGTACAGCCTACCCGGAAAAGACCAAGCGGACCATGAATCAAGCAGAACTCCTCGTACGTTTTGATGAATTGATTCTCTCCAAAGAAACAGTGGTGATTGCTGGTCGTGTCCGTTCTCTCCGTATGATGGGGAAGATTGGTTTTGCTCATATTGAGGATGGGAGCGGGAAATTCCAACTCTTTCTTTCGGAACAAACAACGGGGACAGAAGCCCTGAAACTTTTTGCCGAGACCATTGAGATTGGTGATTTTGTCGAGGCGAGTGGAACTGTTTTTTTAACTAAGAAAGAAGAGAAAACTCTTGATGTGGCCTCGTGGTGTATCTTGAGTAAATCCATGCGACCCATTCCGACTGAGCATTTCGGTTTGCAGGATGAAGAGGAGCGGCTTCGTCGTCGTTATCTCGACCTGCTTGCCAATCCTGATACCCGAGATATTTTTGTGAAGAAGAATATTTTTTGGCAGACTATCCGTACATTTTTGGCAGCACGTGGTTACCTTGAAGTCCAGACACCAGTACTCGAGCATATTCCTGGTGGGGCTGAAGCAGAGCCGTTTGTGACACATCATCGTGCTTTGAATCAGGATTTTTTCCTTCGGATATCCCTTGAGCTCGCATTGAAGAGATTGTTAGTAGGCGGCTACGAACGGGTGTTTGAGATTGGTCGAGTTTTTCGGAATGAAGGTATTGATCGTGAGCATCTGCAAGAATTTGATCATATGGAGTGGTATGCTGCGTTTCTGGACATGGAAGGCGGTATGGCGCTCACTGAAGAGTTATACCGAGATATCGTGCGAGCGGTTGTTGGGGAATCTCTCACCACTGAATACGGGGGTGTGACG
>CAYOHD010000069.1:0-4980 GCA_964403705.1 uncultured Bdellovibrionales bacterium
ACGTTCACGTGCGGCTTGGTCCGCTGAAATTGCTCTGCCATAGCTCTACAATTCAATTATTTATTTAAAAAAGGCTTTGTTTCGCTCCGACACTTTATCAAAATAAAAAAAGTGCCAAAGCGGAGCATCAAGAGACATAGTACCAAGCCATTTTTATCCTGTCAAGAGGCACCATTCTCATCCATACGCACTCTCAACTTTCAGCTCTCCATCACCATCACTTCATACCCCACCATTCAGTCGCCAGAAGCCCCTTCTTCTGTATAAAAAAGAACGAGGCTGTCATGATGGTCACGACAGCCCCTCCCCACAAAAGAACTTAGCAGATAAAATCATTCGACGGTACAGACCCACATATTTTCGATCGTTCCGATGCCGCACAAGTCATCAATACTGTTGCCTTCCTTGCCCGTGATTACGAGCCGCTGACCAATGTTGAGATTTTGCCAATCAATGCCAAATCGTTGCAGCAGGCTCGCATGACTCATTCCGAAGGTAAGTCCTCCCTTAAAATCAATCCTGACAAGGCCGTGGCGATCAATACTCACCCATGCAATGGTCAGTATCTGATAGTCTGATTGCTGATTCACTTTTTCATCCTCCTTTTTGTCTAAAAAAATTTAAGATACCCCTTATCTCAAATCCCCTGTGTAATAAACCGCCAACTCTCGAATCTTCGAGTGCATCTTAGCAGAGAAAGGCCTATCCGTAAGCCGTTTTCCACTCGGGAACATCTGCTCTTAATTGGTAAGGTTCAACTGTACATTTTACCCTTTCTAATCTCTCTGTCAATCAATCAAAAACCAGCCCGAGTGGGCTGGTTTCTTCATGCATCATGTCTCTCTGTTCAGGAGAAGAACTACTTGGCTGGAGCGGGAGCCCGAGCACCAATAATTTCTTGAGCGACATTGTTGGGCACTTCAGCATAGTGATCAAATTCCATCGAATAGCTCGCGCGACCCTGTGACATCGAACGTACCTGCGTCGCATAGCCGAACATCGAAGCGAGTGGCACTTCGGCCGTGATTTCCTTGACCCGAGCAGCCCCTTCACCGCGATCACCCATTTCTTTAATCATGCCACGCTTAGAGTTGATATCTCCCACGATATCTCCCATCGAAGCCTCTGGAGTAATAACCACGACTTTCATCACTGGTTCGAGAATAACCGGCTTGGCCTTGCGCATCGCTTCTTTGAAAGCGAGAGATCCCGCCACGCGGAACGCCGCTTCGGAAGAGTCGACATCATGGAAAGATCCATCGTACACAGTCGCCTTGATATCAACCACAGGGTATCCCGCAAGTACACCCGTCTGAGAAGCTTCTTCAACACCCTTGTTGATTGGCTTGATAAATTCCTGTGGGATAACACCACCCTTAATCTCATCGAAGAACTCATAGCCCTTCCCGACTTCATTCGGCTCAAGACGAATCCAACAGTGTCCATACTGACCACGTCCACCCGACTGACGAATATACTTTCCTTCCGCTTCAGCCATAATACGAATCGTCTCGCGATATGCCACCTGTGGTCGGCCGACATTGACCTCAACCTTAAACTCACGCTTCATGCGGTCAACGATGATATCCAAGTGGAGTTCACCCATTCCCGAGAGAATCGTCTGAGCGGTTTCTTCGTCCGTGTGTACCCGAAATGTCGGGTCCTCTTCCAAGAGCTTTTTGAGTGCCATGCCCATTTTCTCCTGATCAGACTTGGTCTTTGGTTCAACGGTAATATCAATCACCGGTTCTGGAAAAGTAATCGCCTCAAGTATGATTGGTTTCTCTGGATCACAGAGCGTATTGCCGGTGGTCGTCACTTTCATTCCCACCAGTGCTCCGATATCACCCGCGCCCAGTTCCTCAATTTCTTCTCGATGATTGGCATGCATACGAACGATACGTCCGATACGTTCTTTTTCATTCTTGGTTGAATTCAGTACGTACGATCCCGCCTTGACCGTCCCTGAGTAGACACGAAAGAAGGTCAATTGTCCAATAAAGGGATCTGTCGCTATCTTGAAAGCCAGAGCCGAGAATGGGGCATCATCCTTTGTTTCACGCACCTCTTCCACATCCGTCTTCGGGTTGGTGCCAAACAGCGGCGGGATATCAAGCGGCGATGGGAGATAGTCAACGACCGCGTCCAACACCAACTGAATACCCTTATTCCGAAGTGCTGTCCCCGTCATGACTGGATACAATTTGGTCTCAATAACTGCCTTGCGCAAAGCGGCTTTCAATTCCGCTTCCGAAATCTCATCGCCACCCAAATATTTCTCCGTCAATGTATCATCTGTTTCGGAAATTCTTTCAACCATTTTTTCCCGCCATTCCTTGGCCTTATCCAAATACTCGGCTGGAATTTCTCCTTCGATTACGATTTCACCCATTGGACCATCAAAGGTGTACGCTTTCATGTTCATCAGGTTGATAAGACCAAAGAAATCTCCCCGCAAACCAAGCGGATACTGAATAGCCACTGCCTTGGGGGTCAAACGATTCCAAATGGAAGACAACGCGTCCTCAAAGACCGCCCCTTCCTTATCAATCTTGTTGATAAAACACATACGTGGCACATCGTATTTCTCTGCCTGTCGCCATACCGTCTCAGACTGAGGTTCCACGCCCTCTTTACCATCAAAAACGACCACACCACCATCCAACACGCGCAGAGAACGTTCTACTTCAACCGTAAAGTCCACATGCCCTGGAGTGTCGATAATATTGATATGATGTCCCTTCCAAAAACAGGTTGTAGCAGCCGAAGTAATCGTAATACCACGCTCACGCTCCTGTTCCATCCAGTCCATGGTAGCCGCTCCCTCATGCACTTCGCCAATCTTGTGAGTGATACCGGTATAAAAAAGCACCCGCTCAGTCGTCGTGGTTTTTCCGGCGTCAATATGCGCGATGATACCAATATTCCGATATTTATCGATAGGAGTCGTGCGAGCCATACGTGTAATACTTTAACAATGGATAATTTATAAATAGATCTCTAAAAGAATAGTGTACTGTATTTATGACACAAGAGCGAATCGTGCCACCGTTCCTTCATCCGTCTCAACCAAAGACAGGAACTCCTCTAGTGGCCGCAGAAACACGATATCCTCAAGTCCCGTGTATTCTGCTCGATACAAGACTCCTATTTTGTCCGTCGACTCAATGACTACCAGCCCAACAACGAGATACTGTTGACCTTTGTAGTGACGATACTGTCCATGAATTCTCACTTGCTTCTGTGCTTCCAAAATGTCTTGCTTCAACTCCTCACCACTCCTGTGACTCATAGAAATATCCCTTATAAACGGAAAGACCGCCAAGGCGATCTTTCTTGCTTCTTTCGTAAATCTTCAATCAGAAATGTTCTTTTACGCGAAGTGAGCGAACGCCTTATTAGCTTCAGCCATACGATGCGTATCATCTCGTTTCTTGATAGCTGTACCGACTTTGTTTGAAGCGTCAATCAGCTCATCAGCCAACTTTTCAGCCATAGCCTTGCCCTTCTTCTTCCGGCACGCATCCCGAATCCAACGCATGGCCAAAATCTGACGACGTTCTCCGGATACCGGAACCGGCACCTGGTAGTTGGCGCCACCAACACGACGGCTCTTCAACTGAAGCATAGGCGCAACGTTTTTGATAGCCTGTTCAAAAGTATTCAGTCCAGCCTTTTTCGTTCGCTCGTGTATGACATCAAAAGCCCCATAGACAATCTTCTCAGCCAGACTCTTCTTGCCATTCCACATAATCATGCAGACAAAATGCCCGACCAACGGATTTTCATACTGAGAATCCGGTTTCCATTCACGCTGATAATTTCGCTTTCTTCGTGGCATACTTTCGATACACTAGCCGATGAACGACTGATACTCCTCACAAGAGTTGTTTCAGATTCTGGTCGTTTTCGTTAGAAATGATTAGGTATTGCTTAAAACTAGTCTTTCTTCTTCTCTTTCTTCGCACCATATTTGGAACGGCTCCCCTTACGATTCGCGACACCCGCAGAATCAAAGATACCTCGCACCACATGATACCGCACACCAGGAAGGTCTTTCACACGTCCACCGCGAATCATCACGATTGAGTGCTCCTGAAGATTATGTCCGATACCAGGGATATATGCCGTCACTTCCATACCATTCGTCAGACGCACACGAGCAATTTTTCGCAAAGCGGAGTTTGGTTTCTTTGGAGTCGTGGTAGTCACTTTGACACATACCCCACGCTTGAAAGGACTTTGGGTTTTCGTGATACGATTTTTAATGGTATTGGTAACAAAAGTCATCGCCGGAGATTTGGATTTCCGGACACTAATCTTTCGTGGTCGCTTGATGAGCTGGTTAATCGTAGTCACGGCAGTACACTGGTAAAAAATTATGTCAAAAACAAAGAGAGAACGCTCATTTGTTCAGTAGTGCTTATCCTACCGAAGAGAGCCAATATTGTCAACATCCCCCGTCCCCAGTCGTCCCTACAGCGCTAAGCGGATGAAAAAGGACAGAACAATATTGATGAAAAAACTGATGGGTGCCGCGAGCAAAAATACCGCAAACAAAAGAAAAAACAAACCATAATGCTCGAGCCATACTTTGGTTTCTTCGCGAATCGGGAATAAAACATACAAGAGCTTTGACCCATCCAGAGGCGGGAAAGGCAAGAGATTGAAACAGGCGAGTACCACATTCCAAAAAATGATGATGAGCAAGAGGCCAAACAGCACCTGCGGCAATGAACCAGAGAGCGCTTCTGTCAAGGAACCGAATCGTTCAAAAAACGATCCTCCTCCGTATACTGCCTGAGCAAATCGTGCCACGATATCCTGTTTCGCCAATTGAGACAATGGCAGTGCGAAAGCAAACAGACTCGCTACCGTCGCCAAGAGAAGATTCGAACCCGGACCCGCAAGGGCAACCCAGAGCGGACCCCACTTCTGATCTTTCAAATTGTAAGGATTATAAGGCACCGGCTTAGCCCA